>JBGKDM010000062.1:0-12789 GCA_042954165.1 Synechococcus sp. | reverse complement strand
TCAGCCTCGAAGCCCGGCGCCAGGCAGAGGGGCAGCTGCAGTTGCTGGCGGAGAATCTCCTGGAGCTGATCCAGGTCCTGAAAGAAGACCGCGGGCGCTTCGTCGCGGTGGGCCTTGTAGTTGGGATCGGTCTTGTGCCGGAAAGTCGGTTCCGCCGTGTCGAAGGCGATTGCCACCCCCTCGGGCGTGAGGGCCTTGCAGTTCTCCAGCAGGGCCTTCAGGAATCCGTAGGTGACGCTGGTGGGGATTCCCTCCTTCGTGGCCAGTCCGCCCTCCCCGCCCTTGCTGAAGGCATAGAAGCTTCGGAAGGCCAGGGAGTGGCCATCCACCAGCAGCAGCAGGGGTTTGTCCTGGGAAGAGCTCATCGCTGACGTGGTTGTCCTGCAGGCAGGAAAAGAAGGAGGGGCAGCCCGGCGGCATGGCGCCGAAGCGAGGCTTCAGCAGTGAACCAGTATCAGGGCGGTCAGTCGCGCCTGCTGGACCAGGGCGGCAGGTCGATGAACACTTTTGTTCCGGGCTCGAGATCGCTCAGAATGGCGGTCTGACTGCCGCTGCTGGAGCCCAGCTCGACCGGTTCGAAGCGGGGTTGGCTGCGCTCACCCACCAGCAGAACCCCCGGTTTGCCGTTTTCCGTGACGATCGCCACGGTGGGCACCAGGGTGCTGGTGGCCGTGCGGCCGGTCTGGAAATCCACGTCCACGGTCATGCCGATGCGCAGATCCGGGGCAGGGTCCGTGAGATCAAGCTCCACCACAAACGAGGTGACGTTGTCCGTCTTGATCGCCCGGGGTGCGATCTCGCGCACCTGTGCTGAGAAGCGCTGATCAGGAAACGCATCCACCCGCACACTGGCGGTCTGCCCGACACGGATCCGGCCGATGTCACTTTCCGGCACCTTGGCGGCCACCTCCAGTCCTTGGGAGAGTTCAACGATCGAGGAGCTGGTGGCGCCGGCCGTGGCTGATGCCGTTGTGGTCGGCGTCACAAAGGCACCGGGTTCAGCGAAGCGCTGGGTGATGACCCCATCGAACGGTGCGCGGATCAGCAATTCGCTGCCCTCCACGCTGCGCTGCTGAATCCGCTCCTGGGCCGCGGCCAGAGACGCCTTGCTGGTGAGATAGCGAGCCCGGAAGTCATCGCGATCGGCTGCACTGATCGCCTCCCTCTGAAACAACCGCTCCCGCCGTTGAAAATCGGCCCGGCGTGCATCGAAATCAGCCTGGGCCTGGCGCTCCAGGGCTTTCAGCTCATCCATGCGGTCCCGGAAATCACCGGGGTCCATGCGCGCCAGCAGTTGACCTTTGGTGACCGTGTCTCCTTCCTCCACCAGCAGCTCCTCCAGAAGCCCCTGGCGTTTCGGACTGACATTCACGCGGCGCCGGGCTTCGATCTCGCCACTGGCCACCACCACCCCAGGCAGTGAGCCCCGTTCGGCCGTCACCGTGTAGGCACTCACGTCTCTGCTGTTCTGCCGGGTGGCTTGCAGCACCAGCACACCGCCCGCCAAAAGCGCCGCCGCACCGGCACCGAGGAGAACCAATCGCTTGCGGCGCTTCAGGCCAACCGCGGTGCGGAGCCTGCTGATGTCAGCCTTGAATCTGACTTGAGGGCGAGGGCTGGTTGTTGTGGCCATGGCCCTGGGTCCTTCACGCTTCGCAACAAGTCTCGCCTGCGCCGGTGCCGTCCGGTGATGCGGATTCCAGCACTTCCGCCAGCCACGACCGGTAGATTCCCCCGATGCTTAAAGCCGGAATTGTTGGACTCCCCAACGTCGGGAAATCCACGCTCTTCAATGCCCTGGTGGCCAACGCCCAGGCCCAGGCCGCCAATTTCCCCTTCTGCACGATCGAGCCCAACGTGGGCACCGTTGCCGTCCCCGACGATCGCCTCCAGAAGTTGTCGGACCTCAGCAACAGCAAGGAGCTGATCCCCACCCGGATGGAGTTCGTCGACATCGCCGGGCTGGTGAAGGGGGCCAGTCAGGGTGAGGGCCTGGGCAACAAGTTCCTCGCCAACATCCGGGAAGTGGATGCCATCGTCCACGTGGTTCGCTGCTTCGAGGACGACGACGTCATCCATGTGTCGGGAACGGTGGGTCCGGCCCGCGATGCGGAGGTGATCAATCTGGAGCTGGGTCTGGCGGACCTCTCCCAGATCGAAAAGCGGCGCGAGCGGCTCAAGAAGCAGATGCGCACCAGCAAGGAGGCGCAGGTGGAGGATGCCGCCCTCGAACGCATTCAGCAGGTGCTGGAACAGGGCGGTTCGGCCCGTGCCGTGGCTCTCAACGACGATGAGGCGGCCATGATCAAGCCTCTTGGGCTGCTGACCGCCAAGCCGATCATCTATGCCACCAATGTGAGCGAAGACGACCTCGCGTCCGGCAACAGCTACTGCGAGGAGGTGATGGCCCTGGCTGCGAAGGAATCCGCCGAAACCGTGCGGATCTCGGCCCAGGTGGAAGCAGAGCTCGTGGAGCTTGGTGCCGAGGAACGGGATGATTACCTCGAGGGTCTGGGAGTGAGTGAAGGCGGGCTGCAGAGCCTGATCCGGGCCACCTATCGACTTCTCGGCCTGCGCACCTACTTCACCACCGGTGAGAAGGAAACCCGTGCCTGGACCTTCAAGGCGGGCATGACCGCGCCCCAAACCGCTGGTGTGATTCACACCGATTTCGAGCGGGGGTTCATTCGAGCCCAGACCATCGGCTGGGAGAAACTGCTTGAGGCCGGATCCCTGGCGGAAGCGCGCAACAAAGGCTGGTTGCGCAGTGAAGGCAAGGATTACGTGGTTGAAGAAGGCGATGTGATGGAGTTTCTGTTCAACGTCTAAGGCGCTTTTGCGTCTTTCCATGCAAGAGCCGATGGCGACCCGTTTTGAGAGCTCAACTACAAAATTACTGGGCTCAAATACATAATTACTCGTTTTCAGGAAATAATGTTGATTCCATTCAGATCGAAAATCCCTTTGATGATTAGGTGAACATCCTCTCCTAGGCTGAATTGAAGGCCGCTTTCGGTTGACGTCCAGATTCCTCCTGAGACTGTGATTCTGATGAAGTCGTCATCAGTGCTGAAATCTTCAATCTCTGCAGCTCCCTCTCCTGCGACTGCCTCAAAAGTGTCTCTTCCAAGGTCGCCATAAACACTCCCTCGGCTGACTAGGAGGACGTCATCTTCACTTCCTCCTCTGAACGTGACGCCTGCAGCACCTCCGGTTATGACATCACGGTCTCTGTTGCCGTTCACCTTGCTGCCGGCTTCGGCGAAGTTCACGACTATGTTGTCTTCGCCGCTCCCACCCAGGTAGCGCCCCTGGCCGCCAAGGATGGTAAGGGTGTCTGAACCTTCGTTCCCATTGCAAAAGTTGTTGTTGCCGCCAACAATTTCGCAAGTGTCATTTCCTCCCATAAGGGAAATGTTGATGTCGCTAAGACCTGATAATATTTCGTTGTCGTTGCTGTATCGCAATCTCTTGTCTTCCGACACAAGAATTTCTCCCTCTGCGGTTACATAGTCTTCTCGCGACAAAGCGTATAAATTGTTTCCTATCAACTCGTAGGTTTTTCTCTCGATAAGCCCGTTGATTTGTTGCTCTTCGATGATTAGAAGGTTTCTGGAGTCGTTGGTGTACCAGGTTTCGCCAAGTTCGGGAAATTCAATTTCGATTTCTGTTTCATCGTCATCGCGTTCAATTTCGATCAGGCTCGAAATTGAATTGCCTTCGATTGAGCCGATTCGATAAAGCTTGTCCGACACCGTTATTCGCGAAGCTTCTCCATTGTTAGCTGTTTCTGGCTGTGGGTGTCATTAGAGAAAATCTGACAATACTCTTAGAGTTTTTGAGCGTCTTGGATCCTTGAATCGTAAGGTCGGTTTTTTGAGAATGCATTCATCGGGGTTAGAAACCCTTTAGTTCTCGCGTGCGGCGTCTCTGAACTTTCGGCAGTCGTAAGACGTCTGGGTCACAGGGGTATTCGGGTTCATGGCGCAGCGGAACCCTTCGCGAAATGACGCCCGTTTGGCTTGATCGACCTGAGCGATCCCGAAGGCGCCCAGGCTGACCAGCACTACCAGGGACAGACCTGCCCCGGAACCCTTGGGATACCAACGCATTGCGCCTCCGGTGCGTAAGGGCGAATCCTGGCATTGCCGTCGCTTCAGGACGATTCCGCCGCCGGTTTGGTCAGCCCACGGTGTGCCAGTGCGTGTTCTCTGCCAGCCATTTCGGCACTGTTGAGGTCGGCTGAATAGCGCGGACGCACCCCCTTGAGCAGCGGCAGGCTGGCCATGCAGAGGCCGGCCGTCAGCAGCCAAAGCAGCAGACCATGGCCCTGGGCGTCCAGCAGAGCCCCGGCCAATAGGGGTGCACCGGTGGCGCTGAGCGCGAAGCACTGGGAGAACAGTGCCATCGCCAGCCCCCGGTGCTGCAGGGGTGTCTCTTCGATCATGGCTTCGGCGGCCGTGGGCAGGAACGCCGCTTTCCCGAAGGCCATCGGCATCACGGCCATGGCGATCAGCACCAGCCCGTTGCTCCAGAGCGCTGAGCATGCCAGAAGCAGGCATCCAAGGGCGAAGCTGCACAGGCCGATCCCGAGCCCGAAACGCAGACTGCGTTTGGCTACCCAGTTGCCGACAGGCCACTGGAGCAGCACCAGCCACGCCAGTTCAAGGGCGATGACCATCCCGCTCCAGGCGTCGCTCAGGGCGGGTCGTTGCAAGCCGCCACGCACCAGATCCAGAGGTAACGCGCTCTGGAGCAAGGCCAGGATCCCGGTGGCCACGATCGAGAGCATCAACACAGGAACCAGGGGCCACAGCCATTGGAAGCCCCATCCTTGCGAGTGGTGCCGTTGATCGCTTCGATCCCCGACATCTCCTTGATTGAGCAGGGCGGCCTGCCGGCCATCCGGGAGCGGACGCACGCTCAGAACCAGCAGCATGGTGAGCACTGCAATGGCCTCCACCACATAAACCCCCCGGATCAGGTTCAACGCGGCGAGCAGGGCTCCTCCGGAGGCCCCCAGGGCAATGCCGCAGGCATCAGCGCTGCGGGCCAGGGCATAGCCGCGACTGGATGAAAACCCCTGACAACTGAGGGGAACGGCAAGTTCAATGGCCGGGAAATACAGACCGGCTGCGATCCCGATCAGCATCTGCCCGCTCAGATAACCGTTGAAGCTGGAGGTTGGCAGCAGCACAACGTCGGCCGCCAGGGCCAACAGGGCTGCGGCGCGCACGGGCCATGAGCAGCTCAGGCCCCGGTCGAGCAGCACACCGCACAGAAGCCGAACCACTGTGCCCACCAGCGCAGCTGATGCCAGCCCCTGGCCCACCTGGGTGGCTGACAGATCCACCTGATGAAAAATCATCGGTGTCATGTAGATCACTCCGCCGGCGCCAATGGACGCCAGCAGGCGAATCAGTGCCAACTCCTGCAGAGCTGCGGGAAACTGGTTCCACCAGTTCAAGGGCTTTGGCCTTGCGACGACGACGCTCAACAGGACGACCCACGCGGTTGTGGGCGGAGATGGGGATGGCCGTCAGTCTGATGGTGGCGATGGTGTCTCCGTGTCCTCTGCGGGCAGCCGACGCCTTCGAGGTGCAGCTGGATGGCGTTGTGATCCCAATGTCCATCGAGGATCTGACGGACTGGGGCCGTTCCGGTGGGCGCTCCAACACCGAGCTGGGGGTCTGGCTTGATCTGCTCGATCCCGCCAGTCGAGCCGGGGTTCTCGAGTTGCTCAACGCCCCCCTGATCACCGACCGGAGCATGGCGCGTCAGATGCTCAACAGCTGGCCGGGCCGCCGCCTCCTGGACGGTGTTGCCGATCTGGTGCGTGTCGATGACGACACGGACGGCAGCACGGTGTTCAGCACGCTGGACGCTTTGTTGAACAGCCAGGCGACTGTCAGCAGCCTCGATCTGCTTGAGGCGCTGCCTGCGCAGCGCGTTCGCCTTGACCTGGATGCACTGCTGGATGTGGCGGGGCACTGGCGGGATCAGCTCCAACGCCAGCAGCGCCTCGTGATGGCGCTTGACCAAGTCCGTCCCCACACGGTGCAGTCCAGATCCGTTGGGTCTGAAGCCTCGTCGTCCCGTGATCCCTTGCGCCGGGCCCTCAGCGTCCGCCACCGCGATCAACCGCTCGATCTTCAGCTCTGGCTGCCCCCCTCCACCCCTGGCCATGGCACCCCTGGGGGCAACAGCGATCCGCCTGCCTGGGTGGTGCTGATGCCAGGTCTGGGAGGAACACCGGATCATTTCCGGTGGCTCGGCCGGCTGCTCAGCGACCACGGCTGGCCCGTCGTGGTGCTCGATCACCCTGGCAGTGATTCCCAGGCGGTGGGCGCCTGGCTTGAGGGACGTCGTCTCCCCCCCGGGGCGGAGGTGCTTCCGGATCGTCTCCAGGATCTGAATGCCGTCCTGCAGGCCCAGGCTGATGACCGGTTGCCTGTTCGGGGTGAGCAAGTGGTGCTCATCGGCCACTCGATGGGTGCCTTGACCGCCTTGCTCGCGACAGGTCTGCAACCCCAGCCCGGCCTTGAGCGGCGTTGCCGGCAAGCTCTCGAGGCCCTTCCCCTCGCCAACCTCTCCAGGCTCCTGCAGTGTCAGTTGACCAGGGTTGACCTTCCCCGGATCGTTCCCGCACAACCTCTCGCTGCCGTCGTGACACTCAACGGTTTCGGCAGTCTTCTCTGGCCCCATCGCCGGCCCGGGCGGTTGCCGGTGCCTGCCCTGTACACAGGAGGGACCCTCGATCTGATCACCCCACCCCTTGATGAGCAGCTGCACCTGCTGGGCACCACGGCGTCTTCGGAGGGCAGTGCCGTGGTGCTGATCGAGGGGGCGAGCCATTTCTCACCGATCCGCGTGGAGGACGCGATCGTGTCAGGCCGCGACAACGATCTCTTCAACCTCGGGGAGGAGTTCGTTGGGGTTCAGCCTCGGGAGGTTCAGGCCCTGCTTGGCGACGAAATCCTTGCGTTCCTGAAGCAACGGCAGCCCGAAGACGCCGTCTCCTCCACGCCCGAGGCCCCACCCCATCGGCATCGCCAGGTGGGCCTGCTGCATGTGCATCGGCTCACCCCTGCCGGTGCGATGGCGCTGCTTGACGAGCTGTAGAGAGCCGAGCACCGGACAGCGATCACTTCAGGCGTCAGTACCGAACCCTTGGATCCAGAAGTGCCACCAGCAGATCAACCACCACGCTCACCAGCACCACAAGGGCTGCCACCACCACCACAATCCCCTGAACCACGGGGTAATCCCTCTGATTGATGCTCTCCTGGAGTCGCAGGGCGATGCCCGGCCACGAGAACGTCACTTCAATCAGCAGCGCTCCGCCGATCAGGGATGCCACCGTGATGCCGGCGATCGTGAGAACGGGCAACATCGCATTCGGCAGGGCATGGCGGAGCACCACCCTGGTTTCGCTCAGTCCCCGACTTCTGGCGGCTTCCACATAGTCCGATCGCAGCGATCGCCTCAGATTCAGTCGCAGGGCATTGGTGAAGACTCCGCTGAGAAGAAGCCCCAGGGTGCCTGCAGGCAGCACAAGGTGGCGCAGGGCTCCATTCAGGGCGACCCAGTCGCCACTGCGCACGCTGTCGATGATCAGAAAGCCGCTGCCGGAGGGTGGCAGCAGGCTCGGGGGAAATCTCCCCCCGACCGGCAGCCACCCCAGAACGACGGCGAACAAGAGCTGCAGAAGCATGGCGATCCAGAACGGCGGCAGTGCATAGGTGCCGATGCCGTACAGACGTCCTGCGAGGTCCCATTTGCCCTCCGGACGGGCAATGCCGCTGAAGCCGACGCTCAGACCAGCCAGCGCGGCAATCAGAAGGGCGGTGATGCTCAGTTCAAGACTGGCCGGCAGCGCCTCGGCGATGATCTGCCGCACCGGTTCCTGGTTGATCAGGGCGGCTCCGAGATCGCCGTGGAGCAACCCATGGATGAAATCCAGATATTGGTGACTGATGGGCATGTCCAGGCCGAGGCGCTCACGCAGCAATGCCTTGGCCTCTGCAGGGGCACGACTGCCGAGCACGGCATCCACCGGATCTCCGGGGGCAACCCGAAGCAGCAGAAACACCAGGGTGGCAATTAACCAGAGCATGACCGGCGTCAGGGCCAGACGCGCTGCGCAGTACCTCAGCAGGTCGCGTCCACGGGCCATCAGCGCTTCTCCTCCAGGCGGGCCAGACGCAGCTGACCACTGCCGTTGAATTCCGGTGGGGCCAGATGGGGCTGAGCCCAGGCTTTGGGGGTGACAAGCCAGACCGGCAGGTAGGCCGCTCCTGCGGCCGCCGTGGCATCGATGGCCAGCAGCTGGCTCTGTCGTTCGGCCCCCTGCATGGCGTCACTGTCTCGCAGGGCCTGTTCCAGGCCAGGGCGTGTCCAGAAACTGCCGCTGATCACGGCCTCGCCACGATGGCAGATCTCACCGGTTGCCTGGCTGCAGCTGAGCAAGGGCGCCAGGTAGGCCTCGGGATCCGGGTAGGAGCCCCCCCAATCCAGCATCACGGATTTGAATGCTCCATCGCCGAGTTGTCGGTAGACCGTGGTGGATTCCACGCTCTCCAGATCGAGTGCCAGGCAATCGGCCAGGTCTCGCCTCAGTTGCGCCTGCCAGGTGAGTGCCATCAGCCGGTCGGAGGGAACATTCGAGCGGTAGGTGAAGGGCAGTCGCAGCACCTTTCCTTCGCAATACCCTTCTGCGCGCAGCAGTCTGCGGGTTGTCGCGGGCTCGTAGTGCGGCCATGGCTCCGTCGCCCCGCCGCGAAGGCTTGGAGGAATCAGCGAGCGCAGCGGCTGGCGCTGTCGATGGCTGACCCGACGGCTGATCAGCTCCCGGTCAAGACTGTGGGCCAACGCCTGCCGGACGCGCTGGTTCGTCAATGGGGCGGCCGTGGTCAGAAAGGTCACATACCCGATCTGCAGAGCAGGACCCGATCGCGCCTGGAGCAGGCCTTGCGCTGCGCGTCGATCCAGTGCCAGACGCTGATCCTCATCGATCGATTCCGAGAGCAGAACGTCCACCTCGCCGCTGCGCATCGCGCCGAACAGGGCCGTGGAGTTGCTCAGGTTGATCAGATCGAGTCCGTTGTTGCGCGGCTTGTCGCCCCAGTAGTGCTTGAACGGCACCAGGCGTTGCTGGGTGGACCGGAAGCTGGCCAGTTCATAGGCGCCGGTGCCGATGAAGCGGTCATTCAGAAAGCGATCCTTGAACGCGGCGTAGGCCACCGGTGAGACCGGAGTGAGGTATGGCGAGGTGAGCAGACTCTCCAGGGAGCTTGAGGGTCGATTCAACCGCAGGCGAAGGACATCAGACGCGGGTGTTTCGATCGCAGCGATCCTGTCGCCGACCACGTAGCTCTGGGTTCCGATCCGCAGAAACCGGCGCAGGCTGAATGCCATGGCTTCGGCATCGAACCGTGTGCCGTCATGGAATAGGACGTCCTTGCGCAGGGGGATTGTGATCGTGAGGCCGTCGGGGCTGATCTGCGGAGCTGTCGTGGCGAGCTGAGGCTTGAGGCTGCCATCCGCATCGCGCACGTAGAGCGTGTCACCCAGTGCGCTCAGCAGCTGGAGGGTGCCGTAGGTGCTTGCCTGAGCAGGATCCAGGGACACAATCCGTCCTGCACTGGCCACGGTCAACCGGTCTCCCAGGCGTGCTGGCTGGCAACCGGTCTGGCTGACACCGAGACAGAGAAGCAGTGCAGCCAAGCGCCATCGCATCATCTGGCCGTGGTTCAGCACCTGACACTCAGTTCGATGCAGCCCATTCAACGACCGGTCGACGCGCCCTGAACCTCGTTGTGTTGATCTGATGCGTCTGTCAGGTCAATCTCCCCCAAGGAGATCTCGAAGACCTTCGATCCACCGGCAGGCTGCAGGGGCCAGCGGCGGACCCAGCAACGGTTGTGGCAATCGTCGATTCCGATCACCTGGAACAGATCAGGGCTGTTGACCAGCTGGATGCAGTCCCCCTGATGCAGATCCATGCCGGTGAGCACTGACGGATTGACGCAGCTTGGCTGCAGTGCAGAGATCGGAGTGTTCGTCATGGCCCGACATGCATGGAACGGAAGATTCCGTCCTTCTCGCTGCATCATTGTCACAATCCTGGCCCATGGACTGAGGTGATGGCCAGGGGGCTGGTGGTTCCCTCGGATGGCGCTCAGAGGCAGCCGAGGTGGGCTGCGATGCCCCGCACTTCGGGTAACGCGGTGATCGCCGTGAGAGCGGCCTGCATCGCTCCGTTGCTGACTTCATGGGTGATCACAACGATTTCAGCGCCGGCGTCACTGGCATCGAACTGGACGATCGATTGGATGGAGACGTTCTGATCACCGAAGCAGGAGCCGATCCTGCCGATCACGCCCGGTGCATCATCCGTGGTGAAACGCACATAATTCCGCTGCCGAATCGCTGTGTTGTCGACCAGATGGCAGGCGCGCCAGCTGTTGGCTGCCAGGAGTGGATCCAGTGTGCCGTCGCGATCGTTGAGCTGGCCGATGCCGGCGATGTTGAGGATGTCGGCCACCACGGCGGAGGCGGTCGGGCCCGCTCCGGCCCCTGGCCCGTAAAACATCACTCTGCCAATGGGGTCTCCCTCAACAAGGATCGCGTTGTTGACGCCGTTGACGCCGGCCAGGGGATGGTCGCTGGGGACGAGGGTCGGCTGCACGCTCACGGCCAGAGGCAGGGAGTGGCCCTGCGCCGCTGCGTCGTCAATCCGTTCAGCCACAGCAAGCAGCTTGACCCCGTAGTCGAGTTGGGTGGCGTAATCGACGTCGCGGCTCTGCAGCCGGCTGATCCCTTCGGTGGGAATGCCGCTGCGGTCAATCGGGCCTCCAAACGCCAGCCCGGAGAGAATCGCGATCTTGTCGGCTGCATCCAATCCGTCCACGTCCGCGGCAGGGTCGGCTTCCGCATAGCCCAGGTCCTGAGCATCCCTGAGCACCTCGCCGTAATCCGCCCCTTCGTTCGCCATGCGGGTGAGGATGTAGTTGGTGGTGCCGTTGATGATTCCGGTTACCCGTTGAATGCGATTCCCCCCCAGCGATTGCTTCAGGGGTTCGATGATGGGGATCCCACCGCCGACAGCGGCTTCAATCAGCACATAAACGCCCGCGCTGGCAGCAGCAGCTGCGATTTCCTCGCCATGACGCGCAATCACCGCCTTGTTGGCGGTCACCACTGATTTCCCCGCAGCGATCGCCCGCATGATCAGGGTGCGCGCAGGCTCGAGTCCTCCCATCACCTCCACCACAACGTCCACGTTGGGGTCGTCCACGACCTGTTGCGGGTCGGTGGTCAGCAGCGCAGGGTCGAGGGCGATCGGTCGGGGCCGCTGGAGATCACGAACGGCAACCCGTGCGATCTGGAGATCCCCGATCAGGGGATGGCGACCTTCGGGATTGCTCAGAATCGAGGCGACACCAGCTCCGACTGTGCCGAGTCCAAGCAGGCCGATGCCGATCCGAGTCCCCATGTGAACAGTCCGTTCGCGTCGTCAGACCAACGACTTTATTCAGCGACGGGAGCGTCGCCGGCAGCGAGCTGGGCCGCTTGCGCCTGCATCTTGCGCAGAATGTTCAGAAATCCATTGGCCCTCGAGGGCGTCAGGCTCGCCTGCAGCCCTGTCGCTGCGATGAAAGCGGGATCCACGGCCACGACCTGTGCGGGGGTGAGTCCGTCAAGCCCTTGGATGAGAAGCGCCAGGAGTCCCTTCGTGATCAGGGCATCGGAATCGCCTTGCCAGCGCATGACGCCACCGTCGACGGTTCCATCGACATACACCTGTGACACACACCCCTGAACCTTGTGTTCGTCGGTTTGCAGGTGCTCCGCCATTGGCGGCAGTTTCTTGGCGAGCCAGAGAACGTACTCGTAACGCTTGCGGGGGTCGGACGTGCTGGTGAGTTTGTCCGCCAGTTTGTCGAGAGCTGCGCTGCCGTAGCGGCTGGCGCCGCTGCCGGAATCATCCATGACGTCTCAGCCGGGTCGTGAGCGCCTGACCCTACCGACCAGCACCATCCCTCCGTAGAGCCCTGCTGCGGCTCCCGCAGTCCCAAGTAGGGCGAGCAGCCTCGGATGGCCTGCGGGGTGCTGGGTCACGGCATCAAGCTGAACAGCCCCGTTCTCGATCGGCAAGGTCAGGTAATCGCGATGCCCCGGCCCCCCGTCGATCTGCAGGTCGACGGTTCCCTCGCTGAGGGCGGGAAGCGTGAGTTGAACCACACCGTTCTGGTCGATCTGGCCGAGCGCGGCCCCGGGCGTTCCGTCCTTCTCCAGCATTCGAACGAGGGCGCCAGCAGCCGGTTCTCCTGTGGAGAAGCTGCTGCGCAGCTCCAGTGATCCGTTCAGGTAACTGAGGGTGCTCTCAATGGCATGGGCGTGAGCCGCCTGGGGCAGGCCCATGGCAAGGGCTGACCCGGCTGCCGTCAGAACGAACCCTTGCATCAGTCGCCCCATGAAGCTGCCGAAAACCCTGGGACCCATCCTGCGGCGAAATCGAGACCTTGGAAAGGGCAGGTTGACCACGTCATGGGGGCGACGCCGACGGTTCAGATCCAGTGCACGCCATCTTCACTGACCCAGCCCTGGAAGGGTTGATCCCAGCTGTCACGGGGAAGCGGTGTCGCACTGACGCATGCCGCCGCCACCACACCCAGGGCGGGGATGCGCCGCCAGGCGGGATCGGCCCGCAGCCGGTCGTAGTAGCCACCGCCGTACCCGAGGCGGATCCCCGTTGCATCCATCGCAAGGGCAGGAACAAGCATC
>JBGKDM010000061.1:0-5587 GCA_042954165.1 Synechococcus sp. | reverse complement strand
GTCTGTGGGCAGGCGCTGGCGCTGATCACATCGGCAGGGCTGAGAAGGTCGGCACAGCGCTGCTGCAGCAAGGCGAGCAGACGTTTCTCCTCCTCCTCACCGCGTAGGTCGCATTTGTTCAGCACCAGCAGCAGGCGCTTTCCAAGGCTCGCGAGACTGCGCGTGACCTCCAATTCCGCAGCACGCAGATCCCCGTCCACCACCACCAGCATCAGGTCGGCCCGACTGGCTCTCTGGCGTGCCTGCTGCTCCCGTTCGTGGCCGTCACGCCCACTTTCAAGAATCCCAGGGGTATCAACGAGCTGCAGACCGCGGCGGAGTCCCTTCAGCCTCAGGCGGTAGGACCTCACGTCCGTTGTCGTTCCCATGGCAGCACCCACCTCACCAACGATCGCGTTGAGGAGGGCACGGATCAGGGAGGTCTTGCCGCTTGATCCTGTCCCGAAGATCACGACGGTCAGATCACCGCGCTGCAGCTCTCTGCCGACCCGCTCCCGTTCCTGTTTCAATCCCTCGCGACTGACCGCATCGGTGAGCTTTTCCAGCAGCCGATCAATGCTGTCCAGGCTCTGTTCCGCCGCTTGCCGTCGGTTGTCAGGTGCCGGAGGCAGATCCGTGTCGGGTCGCTGGTTCCTGGTGTGGTCCCGTTTCCAAGCCTGGACCCACGGCCAGCCGAACTGCATGATCAGTCCGGCAACAAGGCCACCCCCGAGCAGGATGACGGGTCCGACCATCCAAGGGGGAAGCCAATAACTGAGGTCCCACAACAGGTTGCGCACCGCCTGCAGCACCATGCCGATCACCACAAGGGCGACCAAGGCACCACCTGCCCAGAACAGCCAGCGTTGGTTGCGTTTCACCGGAGCGTTCTCACCGTCGTCAGCTTGATCTGTGCCTCCTACGGCACTTGCATGATGTCGGCTGGGCCGCTTGCTGCCAAGCGAGGGGCCCGGGGCAAACGTGGGTGATCAAGGATTGATGCGTTCCCTGCGGCGTGTGAGGGTGTCCAGCACAAAACAGATGACAGCGACATTGATGGCGATGTCGGCGATGTTGAAGATGGGAAAAGTCACCGGGATCAGTTCAAGAAAATCCGTCACGTGGCCGAGGCGCCAGCGGTCGATTCCGTTCCCGATGGTGCCTCCCAGCAGAAATGCCAGAGCCATCCCCTGCCAGATGCCGTGCTGACGGTTACGCCAGATCCAGACCACGAGGCCGAGACCGACTCCAAGGCTCATCAGGCTGAGCAGAAGGGTTGAGTCGCTGAAAAGACTGAAGGCTGCTCCGGTGTTTCTCACCCAGCGAAGCTGGATCAGGCCCGGGAGCCAGGGGACAGGACGACCGGGGAGGAGTGTGTTGATGACCCAGGTCTTGCTGATCTGGTCCACGATCACGACCAGACCACCGATCAACAGGATGGCCATGCGATTGACCCCGATGGAGCTGAGGGCGCTGAGGGACCGTCGGTGGACTCGCATCACTGGATGAGCAGCAGACGACGCAGGGGCAGAGCCAGGCAACCTGCTGCAATGCAGAGGGCGAGCTGGGCCGGCAGCGGGCCGATGCCGTAACTGAAAAGCAGCTCCAGCACTGGACTCTCCCAGCGTCCCACAAGGGCACCAACCAGAAGATTCAGAAGGCCACAGATCTGGATCATGGCGAGGCCTGCGATGGCGGCGAGACTCAGACGTCCGAGCTCGTTCATGCCGTCCTGCTGGGCGAGCCGTCCGGACAACCAGGCAGCTGGAACGAAACCGGCGAGGTAGCCGAAGCCGGGGTTCAGGAGATAGCCAGGCCCTCCACCGTCATGAAAGACGGGGAGATCCACCAACCCCACCGTCAGATAGGCCACGGATGCGATCACGGCTGCCCTCGGACCGCACACCAGGGCGCAGAGCAACAGGGCAGGCACCTGCCAGGTGCTCGGCAATGGCAGAACGATCATCGGGATCGACGGCCAGATCAGCGCGGCTGGGATCAGGCTGCCGACGAGAATCAGCATCAATCCTGCAAGGGCGCCGCTCCAGGTGGACAGTGCCCGCACGGGATGGTCTCTGCTGGCCCCATCCTGCAGGACAGGAGGACGAATGCCTAGGGGCTGATTGCAGGTCTCAACGAGACCATGCAGCAACGTGATGATGGTTCGATGTCGAGAACGAGCTCAGGTCAAAGCAGCATTGTGAGGATCCTGATGGTGCGTCAAATCAGGATGATGTCCGTTTTGATCGAAACGCTTTCGGATGTCGATTGGCGATGAAATGCCCCACGGTTGCAAACCCGCTGGCTCCGATTCCTGTCAACACTGCTTCCGTCCAGGCCTCGCCGAAATGGGTTGGATGGATGAGGAAATCAACAATGGCCGTCACAATCGCAAGAAGGAGAATGGTCTTCCAGAACCGATCAACCTTGAGTAATTTTTTGGCGACGAAATAGGTGACGATCACGCCGAGGCTGACCTTGGATGCAGTCAGCGCATGGCCCATGGTCAGGTCGCGGATGTTGCCCTGCACCATGAAGAGCATGCAGGACAGCCAGACTTCACCAGCGCGTTCGATGAATTCGGGAAGATCAAGATCCTTCATGACTCAACCTGATCCTTCAGGTCAACGGTAGTCCCTATAGAGCTCCATTACACCGTCGTCTTGTCACACCAGAACAACTGATGCATCGGTTGTTCTTGACCACGTCCTGATCCCTCCATGGTTTTAAATCTCCTCTGAACTGTGCTGTTCCACGATGGGCCTTGCGATCGGTGACGTCGTGCGTCTCAAGCGTTCGCTTCCCTATCTGAAGACGGCCGATCCGATGCCGATGCTGCGTCCAGCCGACCTGGTGGCGATGGACGAGATGGGCGAGGTGGTGGGGTTGCGTCCCATGGACACAGTCGCCGTTCGCTTTCGGAGAGGAACCTTTCTGGTTGCGTCTGAGGCGCTCAGTCCGGAGACGCCAGGTGCGACGCCTCCCACGCCGAACGCAGACTCCTGAGGGCTTGATCAGGGCCACACAGGCTCAGCAAGGGACGTCTGAGATGACGTGCCGCTGCATCGCGGATGTCAGATGCAGTCAGTGCGCTGATCCGTTCCAGGCACCGCTGGTCGTGGTCAACAGTCAGACCGAGCCCTCGGAGCTGGGCCTGGCGTTCGGCTCTCTGGCCTGACGTCTGGGAGGCATGGGCGAGTTGTCCACGGACTTTGGTGCGCGCCAGGGACAGTTCGGACTCGGTGAGTGTTGTACTAGCCATCTCCTCCCAGCTTTCGAGCAGAAGCTTCAGCGTCATTGATGCACGGTCCGTGCTTGTGGATGCGTGAAAGACGAATGGACTGGCCTTGGCGCGCGCGGGATGGTGCACGCCCACGTCGTAGGCGACGCCATGGATCTCTCGCAGTCGGCGGAACAGCAGGCTCGACATGCCCTGGCCCAGGTGAGCCTGCAGCACATGCAGGGCTGGTTCATCGACATGTCCATGGGGAATCGTTGGCTGACCAAGCAGAAGCACGACCTGTTCCGTCGGCAGTTCTCTCATCGCGATGGTGGCGGTGCAGTCCCGTCCGCTCAAAGGTGCGACCCCTTCCACCGCTTCAGAATCAGTGCAGTCCTTGCTGACCCCGCTGCTTCGAAAGGCCTCATGCGCGTTGATCAGGGACACGACAGAATCAGGCGCTGTCCCCGACAGAGCGAGTACCGCACCGTCATCCATCAGGCGACCGTGCAGAGCCCGGAGCTGATCGGGCTCAAGCGTTTCGAGGTCTGCGGCAATGCCGAGCGGGTCGTGGCCGTAGGGGCCTGATCCGTAGGCCAGGCTGCGCCATCCGTCGTGGGTGAGCTGAAATGGATCCTCTCCCTGGCGCAGCAGCGCCTGGAGACTGAGTTCCCTTTCAAGCTCAATCTGATCCTGGCGAAGATGCGGCTTGGAGACCATCCATCCGATCACGGGGAGCAGGCGGTCCGCATCCCGATCACGGCACTTCAGGCTGATCAGCGTTCCATCTTCGTTGGTGTCGGAGCGAAGTCCGGCGCCGCAACCTTCAACCAGATCGGCCAGTTCCTCAGGGCCGTAGGGACCGCATCCGCGGCTCAGCAGGGAACCCAGGAGCTGATGGCCGCCCCGCTGATGGTGGGGATCGCAGCCACTACCACGGCGGATCCAGAGCTTGGCCGAAAGCACCCCGGGAGTTGACCGTTGGTCAACGACCATTTCAGGAGTCTGCATCAGGTTGCCTCTCCTGGCAGGGCCAACAAGGTAAAGGCTTGATCGGGGTGCAGTGCTGGGAGCACATCTGTTTGCAGGGACGTCTGAGTCCAGCGCTCGAGCTCCGCCAGGGGGGTCAGTGGATCCTGCGGTGCGCGCCAGAGGGCCTGGGGGCCAGTGATCGCGGCCACGGATCCAGGGGCCTCCAGGCTGAAGCGCAACCCGTTGCCGACCAGCTGACGTCCCCGCTCCAGCTCGTCGTCGCTGACGGCACTGGTTCCAGCCTCAGCCAGGATCCGTTTCACCTCCCGCTCCACGGCCTCAATCTGTTCGGCTGGACAGCAGGCCTCCAGCATCACCAGACTGCCCTGCTCAAGCGTCGTGAGATCCATATCGATGGACTCCACGATCTGCAGTTGCTCACGCAGACGCGCGACGAGACGGCTTCGTCGCCCTTCGGCGAGCAGGGTCGTGGCAAGGTCGTATCCCGTCAGTGCACCCTGAGCATCCGCCTCGGGTGCAGGCCAGGCCATCAGTAGCCGAGCAGCCTCGAGCCGATCCACACGCATCTCCTCCCGCCCGGTGTGGAAATCAAGCCGCGTCGGATCTGGCCCAGGCGCACCCCCATGGCTGCCTGGGAGTTGGTTCAGTCGACTGGAGGGAATGCCCTGGCGCAACGCGTCTGGGATGGCTCCTGACACCACCAGGCAGCAGTTCGACCCGCGGTAACGCCTGCGGTGGAAGGCCGCCATCGCTTCAGGGGTGCTCGCCAGGAGACTGCGTTCCCAGCCAAGAATCGGTCGTCCATAGGGATGGGATCTGCAGCTCTTGGCCAGCAGGTGCTGGACGACCTGCTCATCGGGCTGATCCCTGTATTGGGCGATCTCCTCGAGCACCACATCCCGCTCCAGCGTGAACGCATCGCCATCAAGGGCAGGTTCGAGAACGAGATCGAGGAGCAGATCCAGGGCCTCATGGGCCCCCTCGGGCGGCACGAGCACGTGGAAATGGACATCATCAAACCCTGTGGCTGCATTGCTGCTGCCGCCAAGAGCCTCCACGCGCAGATCGAATTCACCGGGCCCGAGCGTCCTGCTGCCCTTGAACACCATGTGCTCAAGAAAATGGGCCAACCCCTCCTCTCCTTGGTGCTCGAATGCACTGCCCGCGCGACACCAGAAATCGAGGCAGGTGAGCCCCGCATCGGCCATCGGCACGAAAACACAACGACTGCCGTTGTCGAATGTCTGGACGTCTAAGTCCGGACCGTTGGAGTTAGGGATTGGATTGTCATGGCACTCACCATCAGATTATTCCCGCCTGCAGCTTTAATTCGCGCCTTCCCGAGTGCCACGTGAGGCATAGTCGCCTGAGCGCATCACGCCGCAGTGCCATCGC
>JBGKDM010000060.1:0-4103 GCA_042954165.1 Synechococcus sp. | reverse complement strand
GAGCCCACGGCGGGCCTGGACTGGTCGGTGCGCGATGAGGTGCTGGATCTTCTCCAGCGCCTGGCCGCAGACAAGGTGCTGATCGTGGTGACCCATGAGCCTGATCTGTTCGCTGGTTGGACCTGCGAGCGACGGATGCTTCAGGCAGGTCAGCTGCGTGTTCTGTCACCATGAGCCGCAGCTGAACCATTGGCATGAGTGACCGCCTTGTCCGGGCAACCGCAGCCGGCGGCGGCATCCGACTTGTGGCTGTCAGCACAACGGAAACCACCCGTGAGGCCAGGCGCCGGCATGGTCTGTCGTACCTCACCACCGTGATGCTGGGCCGTGCCATGGGGGCGGGACTGCTGCTGGCCAGTTCGATGAAGGTGCAGCACGGGCGCGTCAATCTGCGCTTCGGTTCCGACGGGCCGATCAAGGGGCTAATGGTGGATGCGGGGCGCGACGGCACCGTGCGTGGCTATGTGGGAAACCCCGCGCTGGAGCTTGACCCGATTGCTGATGCCCAGGGTCACTACAGCTTTGACTTCGCCGAAGCGGCTGGAACCGGTTACCTCCACGTGGTGCGCGATGAGGGCAAAGGCGAGCCGTTCAGCAGCACCGTTGAATTGGTGAGGGGTGGCGTCGGCGAGGACGTTGCCTCCTATCTCCTCCATTCCGAGCAGACCCCCTCGGCGGTGTTCGTCGGTGAGCGGATCAACAGTGAGGGGCTGCAGAGCAGTGGAGCCTTGCTGGTTCAGGTGTTGCCGAAGGCCGCTGAGGAGCCGGCTCTGGTGGCGCTCCTCGAGGAGCGTTGCCGTGAGATCGAGGATTTCAGCGGTCGGCTCGCCGCCTGCGAAAACAACCTCGAGATGCTGCTCAAGGATGTGTTCCCCGACCTGGATCCCCAGCCGATCCCCGCTGGCGAGCCCAGCCAGCCCATCCGGTTCCATTGCCCCTGTAGTTACGACAGGAGTCTTGGAGCCCTGAAGATGCTGGGCGTGGAGGAGCTGACGGCAATGCTTGAGGAGGATGGCGGAGCCGAACTGACCTGCCACTTCTGCAGTGAGGTTTACACCGTGGATGCGACAGGTCTTCGCGCCTTGATCGACGAATCCACCACGACTGGCTGACTGGTGGCGTCAGGCCAGCAGCAGCGCCCCGGCAAGAAGAACCAGTGCGGCTGGCAGGGCCTGGAGCTGATCGGCCGTGAGCAGGGCTCCGGAGGCGGGGCCGAGAAGTCCCCGCAGCACGGCACCCATGGCCAGGCCGACGGCCAGAAGCAGCAGGCTCCATCCGAGAGCCCCAAGCGGGCGGCGTCCACGTTTGACCTGACTCACGAAGGCGCCGATCGTGCCGAGGGACAGCACCAGCTCTGCGGCACCGGGGGATGCCAGCAGCAGCAGCACCGCGACCGCGCCGATCGCGGCCCGCACGAGCAGACCCTGCCCTTCAACCAGGTCCAGGGATGGGACCCAGGATGCCGATGACACCGATGGCGTGGGGATGGACAGCTGACGCAGCCGTGTGAGAACGCCGGGGCCATTGCTCGCCGTGGTTGACGCTGAGGAGACCTGCTGCTCCCGCTCCGATGCATTCGCGGCGGCCATGCTGATCTTGCCGGTCTGCCGTTCGCGCAGACGTGCCATCAGCACGGCGTCATAGGCGGCCTCCACCTTGGCCCGCGCCTGGGGGTCGTCACCAGCGGCCGCCAGCGCTGCAGCCTTGGCCTGCTGCACCGCTTCAAAGCCGCTGTCAGCGGTGATTCCGAGCCGGGCGTAGGGGTCCTGGGAGCCAGGATCGGAACCAGAGTCAATCCCGGACGCCATAACCGCGATCACAACTGCATCGAGCGTATCGAGGCGGATGCCGGTGCGGTGGTTCCCTCCATGCAGTGGAACTAAAACACCGGCGGGCCATGGCGGTAGCCAAGACGGGTTTCAAGATCGTGCCGGCGATGACGTGCCTGCACGGATCCCAGCGAGAGGCGGGATTTCAGTAATGGCATCTGGGGGGGCAGGTGATAGCCCTCAAGGATTTCGACATCACCATTGCGCGAGCGAAAACAGACATAGTCCGTGCCGCCGTCGGCAGAGGGTCGGTGCAACCAGATGGTGCCCACCATCGCGGTTCAAGTCAGTGGACTGAGTCTGGCGAGGGCCTGGAGCGACCGCGAGTGCAACCACGCCCTGCCGAGTCCGTGGGCCTAGAGGCTGATCGGTTCCACACCGCTGACCACGGGGGCCACGGCACTGAGCTCCAGTGCGGCGTGCTCCTCCTCCAGCTGGTGGAGATTCCAGGTGTTCTTGAACAGAAGCACCGGTCGCGACCAGGCGTCCTGGACCGTTTTGCAGTTGAACAGCCGGCCCACGGACTCCAGCGCCGTCCAGCCGCCATTCACCCAACGGGCCACCTGGTATCCCAGCGGTTCCAGGCGGGTTTCCACGCCGTACTCATTCTCAAGGCGGTGCTGCACGACTTCGAGCTGCAGTTGGCCCACTGCGGCCAGAATCGGATCCCTGCGGCTCTGGTCGGTGTCGTAAAGGATCTGGACCGCGCCCTCTTCGCGCAGCTCGTTGACCCCTTTGCGGAAGTTCTTGAAGGCTGATGGATTGGGGTTGCGCAACCAGCTGAAAATCTCGGGGCTGAAGCAGGGAATGCCTTCGAATTCCACCTTCGAGCCCGTGTAGAGGGTGTCGCCGATGGCAAACATGCCCGGGTTGTTGAGGCCGATCACGTCTCCTGGGTAGGCATCCTCCACAACGGCCCTGTCCTGTCCGAACAGCTTCTGCGGACGCGAGAGGCGGATGGTCTTGCCCGTTCTGGCATGCCGCACGCTCATGTCTTTCTCAAACCGGCCGCTGCAGACCCGCACAAAGGCCACCCGGTCGCGATGGCGCGGGTCCATGTTGGCCTGCAGTTTGAACACGAATCCGCTGAACTCCGGCCTGAGGGGATCGATCAGACCGTCACGACCCGAGCGGGCGATCGGCCGCTGGGCCATCTCCAGAAAGGCATCGAGGAAGGGACGCACGCCGAAGTTGGTCATCGCTGACCCGAAGAACACCGGGGTCAGCTCACCGGCATGCACCAGTTCGAGGTCCAGCGCGGCACCCGCCGCTTCCAGGAGATCCAGTTCCTCCAGCGCCTGCTCCAGCAGGTCCGGTTCCACCAGGTCAGCCAGCTTCGGATCGTCGGCCGCCAGTTCCTGCTCTTCGGCCTGGCGGCCCCGTTCCGCTCGGCTGAACAGGATCACGCGGCGTGTGCGCCGGTCGATCACCCCACGGAACTGCTCTCCACTCCCGATCGGCCAGTTGACTGCCCAGGGCGTCAGACCGAGTTCCGATTCGATTTCATCCAGCAGGGACAGCGGATCCCGGCCCGGACGATCCATCTTGTTGATGAACGTGAAAATCGGGATCTCCCGCATCCGGCAGACCTCGAAGAGCTTGCGTGTCTGCGGCTCCAGACCCTTGGCGGCGTCCTCGAGCATCACCGCATTGTCCGCGGCGGCAAGGGTTCTGTAGGTGTCCTCGGAGAAGTCCTGGTGCCCGGGGGTGTCGAGCAGGTTGATGGTGTTGGCGCCGTAATCGAACTGAAGAACGGTGGATGTGATCGAGATCCCCCGCTGCTTCTCCAGTTCCATCCAGTCGGAGGTCACCTTCCGCTGTTCGCCCCGTGCCTTGACGGCACCCGCCTGCTGAATGGCACCTCCATACAGCAGCAGCTTTTCGGTGAGGGTGGTCTTACCGGCATCCGGGTGAGAGATGATCGCGAAGTTGCGGCGGCGATCAACGGCCTGGGCCAGTTCCTCCCGGGGAGCCTCGCCTGTTGTTGAGGCGCTGTTGACGTTGGCAACCACCGGATTACAGCGTTCTGGAACTCGCTACAGCCTGCCAGACAGGACTGGGCGGGCCCGTCAGGGCAGCCGGCCTGAGATCTCGAGGTAGCGGTCCTCCACCTCCACCACGCTGAGGCCATCAAGGCCAGCGGCCTCCAGTTGATTCCTGACCTCTGCGGCTGTGAACGCGGCATGCAGGGATGCGAGGTAGTCGCGGCGCAGAACCTCAGGTGCATCGATGGCATAACGCTCCAGCAGCCCACGGGCTGCATCGCCACTGGCC
>JBGKDM010000059.1:0-4530 GCA_042954165.1 Synechococcus sp. | reverse complement strand
TGGCGAATCGGTGCGCGAGCCTCTGCGGTACTGGGATGTGAACGTCTGCGGCAGCCGCTGCCTGCTCGAGGCCATGGACACCCATGGCTGCCGAACCCTGGTGTTCAGCAGCAGCGCGACCCTCTATGGCTATCCGGAGGTGGTGCCGATCGGGGAAAGCGCGCCGATCCAGCCGATCAACCCCTACGGACACAGCAAAGCAACGGTGGAGCGGATGCTCACCGACCTCTGCCTGAGCGCGCCGGAAGCCTGGCGGATCGCCAGCCTGCGCTACTTCAACCCCGTTGGCGCCCATCCGAGTGGACGCATCGGTGAAGACCCCCTCGGACGTCCCAACAACCTGTTCCCCTTCCTGACCCAGGTGGCGGTCGGCCGGCGGGAGCGACTCCAGATCTTCGGCGGCGACTGGCCGACGCCGGATGGCACCGGTGTGCGCGATTACATCCATGTGATGGACCTGGCGGAAGGGCATCGCGCCGCCCTCGACTGCCTGCTGGCCGAACCACCCCAGATGCTGACCCTCAATCTCGGCAGCGGCCGGGGCGCCTCGGTGCTGGAGCTGGTCCACGCGTTCGAAGAGGCCACCGGCTGTGCGATTCCCTATGCGCTGGTGGATCGCCGCCCCGGAGATGCCGCCAGCACAGTGGCCGACCCGGCCCTGGCCGCGGAGCGCCTTGGATGGAGAACCCGGCGCTCGCTGACCGACATCTGCCGTGATGGCTGGGCCTGGCAATCGAGCCATCCCAGCGGTTACGCCACACCTGCATGAGCCATCACCTTGTGCTGGCCGGGGGCGGGCACAGCCATGCCCTGGTGCTGCGGATGTGGGCCATGCACCCCGAACGGCGCCCTGCGGGACTGATCACCCTGGTGAACCGCAGCAGCACGGCGCTGTATTCAGGCATGGTTCCAGGATTGGCCGCCGGCCTCTACCGGCAGAGCGACCTGGCCATCAATCTGCGCACACTCGCCGATCAGGCCGGTGTGGCCCTGGTGGTGGCGGAGATCACGGGGCTCGACCTCAGGGACCGCAGATTGATGCTGCTGAACCGGCCACCCCTCACCTTTGGGCGCCTGAGCCTCAACCTGGGAGCCGTGACGCCCGCAGCAGCGGAGATCGGCGGCGATGGCCTGGCGATCAAACCACTGGAACCGGCCCTGGCGGCACTGACCACCCAAGCCAGCAGCGGGGAGGACGACGCAGCAGGTGACCAGGAGCAATCCGGAATCGTGCTGGTGGGCTCAGGACTCGCGGCCATCGAGCTCGCCCTGGCCCTGCGCCATCGCTGGCCCCAGCGCACCGTGACCCTGCAAGCCAGGCCTGGCCGCATCGCGCCTGGCCTGCGCCGCACCCTGATGCAGTCAGGCGTGACCCTGGCGGAACCCTCCGCAACTGACCCTGCCGATGAAGCGGCTCTGACGATCCGCTGCACCGGCAGCCGCGGAGCGCCCTGGCTGCAAACGAGTGGACTCCCGGTCGATGGTGAGGGCCGGGTTCGCACGGCGGCGACCCTGGAGGTGCTGGACCATGCCGGCGTGTTCGCCTGCGGCGACTGCGCGGTGATCGCCGATGCTCCACGCCCCCCGTCAGGGGTGTGGGCCGTCCGGGCCGCCGCCCCACTGGCCCGCAACCTGGAAGCCAGCTGCCGCAGCGAGCAGCTCCTGCCCTGGCGTCCTCAGGGCCGCGCTCTCCAGCTCCTCGGCGACTTTGACCGTCGTGGACGACCGACAGCCTGGGCACTCTGGGGACCCTTCAGCCTGGGCCCGCACCAAGGGATTTGGCATTGGAAACACTGGCTTGACAGGCGATTCATGGCGCGCTTCGAGGTGTCGCCGATGGCCAACGCTCCGGAGGGCAACGCCGACGCCATGCTCTGCCGCGGCTGCGCAGCCAAGCTGCCGGCCGAACCCCTCGAAGCCGCTCTCGCCGCGGCCGGCATCGGTTCAGAGCGCCGGCCTCCGGAGGATGCCTCCCGGCTGCCGCACGCCCAGAGCGAGGCAGGCCATCCTGTGCTCCAAAGCCTGGACGGATTTCCGGCACTGGTCAGCGATCCCTGGCTCAACGGACGCCTGACAGCCCTGCATGCCTGCTCCGATCTCTGGGCCTGCGGGGCTCGGGTGCAGTCGGCACAGGTGGTGGTCACGGTGCCACGCACCACGGCTGTGGTGCAGCAGGAACTGCTGAGCCAGAGCCTGGCTGGCATCCGCTCGGTGCTGACGCCGCAGGGGGCTGACCTGATCGGCGGTCACACGCTTGAAGCCCGCCACGCAGCAGAGGCGCCCCTCAGTCAGGAGATTCAGATCGCCCTGAGCGTGCAGGGGGAGGCGGAAGGAGCGATCTGGACCAAACAGGGCATCCGCCCTGGCGACTGCCTGCTGCTGAGCCGCGCACTGGGAACGGGCGTGCTCTTCGCCGCGGCCATGGAGGGCGCCACCCTGCCGGCCGATCTGGATCTGGCCCTGCAGCAGATGAACAGCAGCCAGCACACCCTGGTGAACAGGCTGCGGACCATGACCGGCAACGACCCCGATGCGATCCATGCAGCGACGGACATCACCGGCTTCGGACTGCTGGGCCACCTCGGCGAAATGCTGGGCTCCCCTCGCCACGTGCAGGTGGAGCTCCTCGGGGAGGCAGTGCCGGCACTGGACGGAGCCATCCACCTGCTGGAGAACGGTCACTGCAGCAGCCTTGCGCCCTCGAATCGCCGGGCCTGGTCGCTGCTGGACCCTGATCCCGACACGGGGTCGGCCGCTGTTGCGCTGAGGCTCGGCGCCATTCCGCCACATTCACCCCGACACCTGGCCCTGCTGGAACTGCTGGTGGACCCGCAGACCTGCGGGCCACTCCTGATCAGTGTCGACCCCGATCTGGCGGCGAGGCTGCTGGCGGAGGCGTCAACGGGCTGGCGATTGATCGGTCGCGCCAAGGGATGAGCGGAGCAGCCTCAGCGCATGGCGCACAGGCGCTGAAGCCGTCGGCGCTGCAACTCGGCCCCCAACGCCGGGCCCGGCGTCCAGCCCGCGGCGATCAGCTCCCTGGCTGACTGGGGCGAGGTGACATGGCGCCAGCGCCCCCACCAGCGCAGCAGAGGACGCCAGCAGCTGTGGGTCGCCGCCACGGTGAGGGCCACGGCCTGCGGACTCCAACCCTTGCCCTCCAGGGCCAGGGTCCAGTCCGCCGGGCTCCAGTCCGCCAGAGGTGCTCCGGCCTCAAGCCAGGCCATCAGGTCCAGGGCCTGCTGAAGCAGGTGCTGCTGCTGCTGCGGCAGCTGCAGCCGTTGTGCCACTGCGACGGGGTCGCTGGCGCCGATCAGCAGAGCAGGCAAGAGCGGCACCCCCAGATGGCCGGCCCGATGCAGGCGGCGCCGCCATCGGCGATCCAGCTGAAGCGCAGGGTCGAGCAGCTCGAGAGCCCCCCAGGTCTGGAGCAGATGCAGCGCTTCGGACCAGGGTTCCCGCTCGATCAGGCGATCCAGTTCCATCCGCAGCCGGGTGCTGAGGGCGGGTGGCGCCTGGCCGACCGGATCACCGTGGCGCCAGGGCCACGGCCAGGCCTGAAGCGTGTTGCGCACCTGGGCTCGCCCCGACGCATCCAGCACAAAGCCAAGACGGGCCGCGTAGCGCGCTGCACGAATGACCCGGGTGGGATCGTCGGCGACACTGCCGGTGTGAAGGAAGGAGAGGTCGCCGGCCGCCAACGCCGAGCGGCCGCCATGGGGATCAAGCAGCGCATCGGACCACGAGGATGCCCCCAGCACAATCGCCATGGCATTGACGCTGAAGTCGCGCCGGGCCAGGTCCGACGCGAGGTCGCCCGGCTCCACGACCGGATTGTCTCCGGGGGCGGGATACGTCTCGCGGCGAGCCGTGGCCAGATCCAACAGGATTCCGTCCAGCACAAGCTCTGCTGTGCCGTAAGCCTCATGCACCACGCAGCGGCTCAGCCGCTGGTCGCCCAGACGCGCCTGCAGCGACCGGGCCAGAGCGGCCGCATCCCCTTCCACCACCAGATCAAGATCCGGCAGCGAAGGAAGGCTGTGCGATGACCGCTGCGCAGACCTCTGATGCAGCAAGCCATCACGCACCGCACCGCCCACCAGCGCCAGCCGGCCGACACCGAGGACCACGGCCTCCCGATGCAGCAGGGCCAGCAGGGCCGGTAACGGCTCCGGAAAATCCATCTCCAGCACCGGCTGAACCGGGGGTTCCATCGGCAGCCGCGTGCAGGAGAATCAGCGCATCATCTCGAAAAAGCCGTTTGTCTGCACTCACCCGCTGCCTGCAGGAAGAGGCCGGAGCCATCGCCGCAGCCGCGGAACGGCTGGAGAGCGATCAGGTCGAGAACGCCCTGAAGCTTCTGGAGCTTTGCGCGGATCGCAAAGCCAAGCTCGTGATCACGGGTGTGGGCAAAAGCGGAATCGTGGCCAGGAAGATCGCCGCCACTTTTTCCTCGATCGGCCTGATGGCCCTCTATCTCAATCCCCTCGATGCGTTGCATGGCGACCTCGGCGTCGTGGCGGCGGACGA
>JBGKDM010000058.1:0-6272 GCA_042954165.1 Synechococcus sp. | reverse complement strand
GCCTGCTTCAACAAGTACCCCTACCTCAAGCAGCCCGGTGAGGCTGGTGAGAACCAGACCAAGGTGGACAAGTGCTACCGCGATCTGGGCCACTACCTGCGTCTGATCAACTACTGCCTGGTTGTTGGCGGCACCGGTCCTCTGGACGAGTGGGGCATCGCTGGCGCCCGTGAGGTGTATCGCACCCTGGGTCTGCCCACCGGCCCTTACGTTGAGGCTCTCACCTACACCCGCGATCGCGCTTGCGCTCCTCGCGACATGAGCCCCCAGGCTCTCAACGAGTTCAAGTCCTATCTGGACTATGTGATCAACGCTCTCTCCTGAGCTTCTTCACGCGACTTGTTCAATATTCAGAGGCCGAAAGGCCTCTTTTTTTTGTTTTTGTTCCGACTTCTGTCTCGCTGAGCGGACGGTGATCTTTCGCGGTCTCTCGTCAATTAGGGTTGTCCAGGCTCCTTGCTTTGACTGGGGTCTTGCGTCTTTGCGTCGATCAGATGTCTTCGAATCAACAGTCCGAACGTCCTGATCTGGACGCATTGTTTGCAGACCTTTCCCACCCCAATCCACATCTTCAGACTCAGGCCTATCTGGATATGGTCGAGCATTGGCCAGAGGAGTCGATGCCTCGGCTGATTGAACTCCTGGATCAGCCGGATGTCTCCTTGCGTCGCGCTGCTGTCCGTGGCCTTGGAGCCTTTGGCGCTGTTGCTCTGCAACCGCTCGCTGATCTGTTTGCGGTTAGTCCAGACGGAACTGTGCGTGCCAGTTGCGTCAAAGCGTATGCCCAGATTGCGTCCAACTTTCCCGATCAGCCGTTCACTGCAGATGCCATGGCGGTTCTGGATCAGGCCCTTTCCGATACCTCTCCGGTTGTGTCGCAGTCAGCCGTGATGGCGCTGGGACAGGTCGGCCAGCAGGCTCTGCCGATCCTGATCAGGATCTGCAAGGGCGACAACATCGCTCACGTGCAGTCCGCCGCCATGGCATTGGCAGAAATCCCCGACGACGAAGCGGAACGCTGTCTTCGGGAGGTTCTGGATGATGCATCGACAGATCCTCTCGCCAGGCAAATGGTGGAGGCTTCTCTGGCCAGGCGGGAGGGCGTTCGATAGGCCTCCCATCCATGCAAAAAAAGGGGGAAAGGCCCCTCAGCCTTTCCCCCGCTCAACGCATGGAGTGCTCGACGCGAACACCTCCTAAGTAACAATACGTTAATAACTCTCTGTTCAGCTGTTCGCGCGTTGCAACTGGTTGATGGCCAGTGTGAGCACAGGGATCACAGACTCATGCTCTTCCCGAGAGGCGCGTCTGAGGAGTGCTTCGATCGCACCAGGATTCTCAAGTTTCATCAGTGATAGGGCTGTGTTCTTGCGAACCAGTGGAGACTGATCATCGAGGTTGGGCAGCAGCAAGGGAACAGCCCAGTCGCTTTCGTTCAGCTTGCCCATGAGCGTGGATGCTTCCGCTCTGGCTTCTTCATCGGGATCCTTCAGCGCGTCAAGCAACAATTGACGCGCATCCTGATCACCAAGATTCTGGATCTGATCGCCGAGGGCCGCGATGGCTGCGGTTCGAATCCTTGGATGCTCCGATCGTGCTGCCTGACGCAGGGCTTCTGGCGCCTTGGCACCGACAAAAGCCAGTCCCCAACTGGCGAGACCGGTTTGCATCGGGGTACTGACGGGGTCGATCAGGATGTTCAGGAGACCGTCCACCGCTTCAGATCCAATGGCTGCCATGGCACCCACTGCCGATCCCTGGACAACCGGATCAGGGTCATTGAGCAGGGCTTTCAGCAGAAAGGGCAGCGCTTTCTTGTCTGAAATGAGCGTGAGCGTTTTTGCGGCTGCCCGTCGAACCGTGACATTCGCGTGCTCAAGCATCGCTTGGCAGAGAGCCGGCACCGCCGCGCTGCCAACGGTTCCCAGGCTTTCGGCGAAGGTGAGCCTCAGCATCCCTCGACGATCACCTAACCCGGCCACCATTTTCTCAATGGCCGGGATATCACCCGATGGCCTTTCACCACTGCGGAGCTGATGCTTCAGTTCTTCTGCGAGCTGCTCAGCCTCCTCTTCGCTGAGTTGCACTGGTTCTGTGCCGGTCAGCGGAGATGGGTCGTTGGTCACAGAACAGCCGAATCAAGCTCTCATTATCCCTGGCTCCCGATCGCTAAGGTCACAGTGCCGCACGGAATGTTGTGACTACTTTCGTCTTGTCCCACAACCTTCAGGTTCAGCACCCCAACGTGCCTGCCTTTGATTTCTCAGAATTGGCCTCTGGGTTGCGTGAACATTGTTCAAGTGTCTCCTCCGCCGAAGCGCTGACCCATCCGCACTGGAAGGTGACGCTTGAGTCTTCCCTGGATGCGGAGTCCCTGGCGCGTGAACTCACGTCTGGATGGCGGGCGCTGCGTGCTGCTAAGGGGCATGACCTGAAGCATGTGGTCATGGCCCTGGGAGGACGCAAGGATTCGTCAGGATTGCCGGGTGCTCCACTCCAGCAGGGTGGTTGGGGCGTGGATGTGGTGGAGACCGCTGACGCTGAGGAATTCCTCAAGACGATTAACTGGACTGGCCTGACAGCCGGTCGCCCTGAGGATGCGGTCTTCTCGGTTGTGAATCGCCCCGATTGACTCAGCGCTTGCGACGACGTGAAGCTTTCTTGGGGGGTTTCTCTGCTGTCTGACTTGCTTTAGTCGCTTTGGCTGATTCCTTCACGTCGGGTTTGACTGGGGTTTCATCTGCCACGGGGGCATTGCCCTCGGCGTAGTCAAATCGCACAGACTCGATGGCGAGACCGCGCTGATGCATCGAGCGCATGCTACGGCTGAGATGGGTGAGCGGAATCCGCACGGATCTTGCAGACCAGGGTCGTGATCCTGGCTCGATTCCAGTGCGTACGGCGACAGAGATTGGATGGAGAGGGCCCATGGCAAGCAGAGACGACTGCGTCACCATGCCGCAGATTGTTTCTGCTGCGATGGCCCTGCAATCTTCCTTACAAGATCAACACGTCAGGCAAACTGGCGTGGTGCTCCTGCAGAATCAATTGCCAATCAATCGGTTGAGATGGCAGGAGCATTTGACAATATTCACCCAGGTTTAACCCACGACGAGGCGCTGCGCTTGTTGGCGCTTCCTGTGGCTGAACTGGAGTCACAAAGTGACCCTTATATGGCGGCGGCTCATCTGGTCAATTTCCCTGGCCCTGAGACGGAGCGTGCCCTGATGTCTCTGGTTCTGGATTCAGATCAGTCGCAGCCCCGAAGGTTGGCCCGTCGCAAAGCTGTGGAGGTTCTGGGGCGCTTGAATTGCCAAGCCGCCGTAGCGGCCATCGGCCAGTGTTTGGACAGTGATGATTGCTATCTCGTTGAAAATGCTGCTTTCGCGTTGCAGCAGTTGCGGTGTACTGATCCGCAGATTCTGTCTGACCTGCGAGGGTTGCTTCCTAAATCGGGCCAAAACCAACGTGTCCTGATTCAGGCGCTTGCCGCCTTGGGTGTGGCCGAGAGTGTCCCTGAGATTCAAGGGCTGTTGAACTCTGATAATCACGGCGTTCGTGGGGCTGCGATCAGTGCCATGGCCTCCCTCGCTGGAGATCGCCAGCACCTGCCGCACCTGGCCGATCAAATGCTGTTGCCGAATCAGATGGATCGTCAATCGGCGATTCAGGACGCCATCAATGCAGGCGCGGTTGAACTTCTTCCGCAGATCCTGCGCGCACCGGTCTCGCCTGTCTTCCGAATGCGTGCTTTCAAGGCTCTGTGGCCCCAGAACTGCTCACAATCTCAGGGCCTTGAGCTCATCGAAGTGCTGGATGGGATTCTCATGGATAAGCCTGAATCCCTGGATTTGGTTCATGCCTACGATCAGGATCCATCCGATGAGTTTTTGGTTCAGGAGTTTTTCGGCACTGATTTCAGCCGCAGTTATCTGGCACTGAAATCTCTTCAGACACGTTCTGCCGAGAGGCTCTGGCCCTTGCTCTTCAATCGCTGGGAGGCTGAAGCGCACAACGACTATGGAGCGCATTACTTTTTCATCCGCCTGTTTGGATTAATTGACGAATGGCCTGCTGAATCTATACCCGATATAAGGGAAATCTTGTTGGCTGCCATTGCAACCCAGCGCCCTCAATTCATGAAAAGCAAGCCTGCTGCAGTGCTGACGATGGTTCGGCTTGGCTTGGTTCCTGATCAGACGATCTGGGCTGAGTGGTTGAACCCTGAATCAACACCGTTCTGGGAGTGTCGTTATGTCGCAGCGATGCTGGTACCGATCGAGTTGGCATCCACAGGGCTGAACGACCCTAATCCCTTTGTCATGGCCCGGGTTCAATCGGTGATTTCAGGTGCCAACGCAGCGCGCTGATTCTGTGCCCATAAAAAAAGGGGATGGCTGAGCCATCCCCGTTGGGCATCAAGGGATCATTCCCGTTGCCTGAAATCAGGCGAGGGAGTTGATCACGTAGTCCAGAGCAGCGTTGTACTCGGTCAGAGCCTGGGGGCTCAGGTCGCGAGGAGCGCAACCGTCGTTACGCATCTGGGTGAAGCCAGCCACGTAGGTGCCGGGGTCGATGCTGAGGGCCTTGTAGACCTCGCGCTGACCATTGATGGCCAGTTCGTCCAGAGGGCCGGTGCCGCCGACAACCAGGGAGTAGTTGATCAGACGCAGGTAGTGGACGAAGTCGCGCTTGCACTTCTCTTTGCCTTCGGTGGCGCACTGGCGGGGCTGGCGGCCGGTGGCACCGTTGGGGTACTGGGTGTACACAGCGTCAACAGCACGCTGAGCAATCGCGTCGTAGTTGGCGGCGATCTTTTCAGCAGCTTCCAGGCGGGCAGCAGCACGCTGGAGGGAGCCCTGGACGGATTCGAGGTCAGAGCTGGTGGGGAAACGGGAGCCGCTGTCAGCAGCGCCGATCACGGTGGTGAGAACAGACTTCATTGATTTAGAAGAAGGATTTGCTTGAAAATCGTCAGACGGTTCAGCTGATGGCGCTGATCACCATGTCGAAGTAGGAAGCAGCCTCAGCAGAGAGGGCGTTGCAATCACCTTGGGTCACAGGCATCTTGCGCTTCTCACCAGTGGTGTCGTTGGTGTTGGTGATGTGGGCGCAGGCAGAGGCCTTCATGATGGCCACGGCACGGGCGGCAGATCCGGAAGGAACGCCGAGAGCTGCATAGGTTTCACGCAGGCCATTCAGGCAGCGATCCTGAAGCACAGAAGCGTCGCCAGCCAGCAGGGCGTAGGAGACGTAGCGCATGATGATCTCAGCATCACGCAGGCAAGCAGCCATCTTGCGGTTGGTGTAGACACCACCGTTGGGGGCGGTCAGGCCGGTGTTTTCGCAGCAGATGCCGGCAACCGAGTCGGACACCACGCAGGAAGCGTTTGCGGTGATGGCGTTCACAGCGTCGAGGCGCTTGTTGCCTGCGGCGATGAAAGACTTGAGGTCGTTCAGTTGAGCGCCGCCAATGAAGCTGCCGCTGGAATCGGCGGAGACAGCCTGCCTAGAGAATGCGTCGAGCATAGTCAATGCTGTTGGGAGGGGGTTAGATGCGATGCATCACATAGGGACAGTACGCGCATCAGAATCACCAAGGCTCTGATCTTCAGGCTTCTCAATACAAGTTTGCATGGAAATAAAAAGAAAATCCGTAGAGGTGAAATGACATCGCTTTAGGCCCAGGCTTCCAGGACTCTGCGGCAGCTCCAGCGCAGCGGCGCCCAGCCACTTGTGGTGGCGAGGTGCTCAAGGCAGCTCCGCTGGTCAACAAGGTCAAGGCGCAGGCAGCTCCATGCAGCAGCGACCCGAGACTTGGCGTACTGAGGGGCTGATTCATTGAGGGCGTCGCGGACGAGATCGGCCCGACCCTTCAGCCCAAGCAGACCGCTACAGCTGGCAAGGAGGTAGTGAACCCCGTAATCGCTGCCGAGGGTTTGTCTCAGTTCATTGATGAATGGCGCCTGGAGTTCCGCAGACATCTCCAGCAGTGCCCGAGCTGCAGCGTATTGACGGGCTTCGTCGCGGTGCTGCAGTCCATCCCTGATCGCTTGAGGATTCGGCATCGTGAGCACATCCTCAGAGAGGTCGAGCTGTCTCGGATCGTCTTGAAGAAGACGGTCCAACATCGCCGCTGTGCCGTCGTCAATGGTTCTTCGATCTGTTCCTGTCATTTGAAAGGCGCTCTTGGCCCGCAGCGGCATCGAAACGGGGCAGCGAAGCAAGGGAGCCAGAGCTTGCTTTTCTCCCGCGTCGCCGAGGTCGATCAC
>JBGKDM010000057.1:0-3759 GCA_042954165.1 Synechococcus sp. | reverse complement strand
ACTTCGCTCACCTCGGGAATCGCTTCCCGCATCTTGCGCTCGATTCCCATTTTCAGCGTCATGGTGCTGCTGGGGCAGCTGCCGCAGGCGCCCTGCAGGCGCACCTTCACGACAGGGCCATCGATTTCCACCACTTCCACGTTGCCGCCGTCAGCCATCAGGAAAGGTCGCAGTTCATCAAGCACCTTTTCCACGTTCTCGCTCGTCAGCGCCATGGTTTCGCTGCTCATCGTGTCGACCGTTGGTTCAGTGACGTCACAGCCTAGGAAGGGGCCGTTGATGTCGACCGCTTCAATACCCTGAGAGCAGCGACGCCCATGCCTTGAACCGCTACGACGTTGTGTTGGTGGGTGCGGGAATCATGAGCGCCACCCTGGCGACCCTGCTGCACGAGCTCGACCCAGATCTGCGTCTGCTGCTGGTGGAGCGCCTCGAAAGCGTGGCCATGGAAAGCAGTGCCGCCGCCAACAATGCCGGTACGGGGCATGCCGCCAACTGCGAGCTCAACTACACCCCACAACAGCCCGACGGCACGGTCGCGACGGGGAAGGCCCTGTCGATCAATGCTTCGTTTGAACGCAGTTTGGAGTTCTGGGCTTCCCTGACTGATCAGGGCCGGCTGGATCCAACGACATTCCTGCATCAGGTTCCCCACCTGAGCGCGGTGTGGGGAGCGGCAGATGTGGCCTTCCTTCGCCAGCGCCACCGTCAGCTGAGTGCTTTGCCGGCATTTCAGACGATGGAATGGAGTGAAGACAACGCCGAGCTGGCGGCCTGGATGCCCCTGGTGATGGCGGGGCGCCAAGGGCAGGAGCCGGTGGCGGCGACGCGGATCAGTCGAGGCACCGATGTGGATTTCGGCACGCTGACGCGGGCCTATCTGGCACCGTTGCAGGCCAGTGGTGCGCTCGAGATTCTCCACGGCACCACCGTTGTGAATCTGACCCGTCGCAGGGATGCTCAGATGAGCGAAGGCGACTGGGTGCTTGAGCTTCGTGGTCCATCCGGTGGTCGCGAGGTGTCGGCGGGTTTCGTGTTTCTTGGAGCAGGCGGAGGGGCGTTGCCGCTGCTCCAGAGCTCTGGAATCCCCGAGGCGGATGCCTATGCGGGCTTTCCGGTGAGCGGACAGTGGCTGGTCTGCAGTGACCCCGAGTTGGTACGCCACCACAACGCGAAGGTTTATGGGAAGGCCAAGGTTGGTGCCCCTCCGATGTCGGTGCCTCACCTCGACACCCGTTGGATTGATGGCCAACGCTCACTGTTGTTTGGGCCCTATGCAGGATTCAGCAGCAAATTCCTGAAGCAGGGATCGCTGTTCGATCTCCCCAGGTCAGTGCGGGTGGGCAATCTGATGCCGATGCTGCAGGTGGGGGTGCGTAACTTTGATCTCGTCACCTACCTGGTGAATCAGCTTCGACAGAGTGAGGCGGATCGGTTGGAGGCTCTCAAGGCGTTGCTGCCGACAGCCCGGGCCGATGACTGGCGTCTTTCCGTCGCCGGACAACGGGTGCAGATCATCAAACGCACCAAAGAGGGCGGCAAACTTCAGATGGGGACCGAGGTGGTGGCCTCCTCGGATGGATCCCTGGCTGCCCTGCTGGGAGCATCCCCAGGGGCGAGCACGGCGGTCACGATCATGCTCGAGGTGCTGGAGCGCTGTTTCGTGAAGCAGTTGGAGACCGCTCCATGGCAAGTGCGTCTCCGTCAGCTTCTCCCCAGCTATGGCCAGGAGCTCAATGACGATGCCCTGTTGCTGGAGGCAACACGCCGGCGCAGTGATGCCCTGCTCAACCTGCAGCCCGCTTAACCCAGGCGACCGGCTGCTGCTGGACCAGCACCAACAGGGTCTGCAGCTGTCAGTGCCGAACAATCACACGGGGGACTGTTGGCCCCTCCCTAGGATTGGTGTACTGAGTTGATACGCCCGAGCCGGGATCCAGCCAATCGCATGACCGACGCCCCCGTCTCACGCATCCGCAATTTCTGCATCATCGCCCACATCGACCACGGCAAGTCGACCCTGGCGGATCGTCTGCTGCAGGACACCGACACGGTGGCCAACCGTGACATGCAGGATCAGTTCCTCGACAACATGGATCTCGAGCGGGAGCGCGGGATCACGATCAAGCTCCAGGCCGCGCGCATGAACTACCGCGCAGCCGACGGTGAGGAGTATGTCCTCAACCTGATCGACACCCCCGGTCACGTCGACTTCTCTTATGAAGTGAGCCGCTCATTGCAGGCCTGCGAAGGCGCCCTGTTGGTGGTGGACGCCAGCCAGGGGGTTGAAGCTCAGACCCTGGCCAACGTGTATCTGGCATTGGAAAACGATCTCGAGATCATTCCTGTGCTCAACAAGATTGATCTTCCTGGCGCGGAGCCCGATCGCATCAAGGAGGAGATCGAGGCGATCATTGGTCTGGATTGCAGCAACGCCATCCCCTGCTCTGCCAAGACAGGCATGGGTGTGCCCGAAATCCTTCAGGCCGTGGTCGATCGGGTTCCGCCTCCGGCAGACACCGTCAAAGAGCCCACCAAGGCACTGATCTTCGATTCCTATTACGACCCCTACAGGGGTGTGATTGTTTATTTCAGGGTGATGAGCGGCAGCATCAGCTGCAAGGACAAGGTCCTGCTGATGGCCAGCAAGAAGACCTATGAGCTCGATGAGATCGGGATCATGGCCCCGGATCAGAAGAAGGTGAATGAGCTCCATGCCGGTGAAGTGGGCTATCTGGCCGCCTCCATCAAGGCCGTCGCGGATGCGCGCGTTGGTGACACGATCACCTTGTTCAACGAACCAGCAGACGAGCCCTTACCCGGATACACCGAGGCCAAACCGATGGTGTTCTGTGGCTTGTTTCCGACGGAAGCTGATCAGTACCCCGATCTGCGTGAGGCACTCGACAAACTGCAGCTCTCTGACGCAGCGCTCCAATTCGAGCCGGAAACCAGCAGCGCTATGGGGTTCGGCTTCCGCTGCGGCTTCCTTGGTCTGCTCCATATGGAGATCGTTCAGGAGCGTCTGGAGCGGGAATACAACCTGGATCTGATCGTCACGGCGCCATCGGTGATCTACAAGGTGAACATGATCGATGGCGATGAGGTGATGGTGGACAATCCCGCCACCCTGCCCGATCCACAGAAGCGGGACTCCATTGAGGAGCCCTACGTGCGGATGGAGATCTATGCCCCGAATGAATACAACGGGGCACTGATGGGTCTGTGTCAGGAGCGCCGAGGCGAGTACATCGACATGAAGTACATCACCACGGAGCGGGTGACCTTGATTTATGAATTGCCCTTGGCGGAGGTGGTCACCGACTTCTTCGATCAGATGAAGACGCGGACCCAGGGCTACGCCTCCATGGAATATCACCTGATCGGCTACCGCAAGAATGAACTGGTGCGTCTCGATGTTTTGATCAACGGCGAGAAAGCTGATCCACTCACCACGATTGTTCACCGTGACAAGGCGTACAACGTGGGGAAAGGCTTGGTGGAGAAACTCAAGGAACTGATCCCCAGGCAACAGTTCAAGATCCCCCTCCAGGCCTCGATTGGCAGTCGCATCATTGCCTCCACGAGTATCAGTGCCATGCGCAAGGATGTGCTCGCGAAGTGCTACGGCGGTGATATCTCCAGGAAAAAGAAACTGCTGAAGAAACAGGCCAAAGGCAAGAAACGGATGAAGGCGATGGGCAAGGTTGATGTGCCTCAGGAAGCCTTTATGGCCGTGCTCAAGCTCAATGATTGAGC
>JBGKDM010000056.1:0-34094 GCA_042954165.1 Synechococcus sp. | reverse complement strand
ATCTCCTCCTCCAGGGCTCGAATGGGCCCACCGGACCCAATCCTAGAAACTGCAATCGATGCGGCCGCCATGACCAGCCATGACTGATTCAACTGTTGCCGTGAAGATCTGCGGACTCACCTCCAGAGAGCAGGCCGATGCGGTGGCCTCTCTGGGGGCCTCGGCCATCGGGGTGATCGGCGTGGAGTCCTCGCCCCGCTTTGTGCCGGACAAAAGGCGCCGGGAGCTGTTCAGCCACCTGGAGCGGCAGCATCCCCAGGTGGCGCGGGTCTGGGTCGTGGCTGACCTCGATGACGTGGCACTGGATGCAGCGCTCTCAGGGCCGGGAGCACCGTCGGTGGTCCAGTTGCATGGTGGTGAAGATGCGGAGCGCTGCGCCACCCTTCGCAGCCGCCATCCGCAGACCCGATGGTGGAAAGCGCTTCGGGTGCGTGGTCCGCAAGACCTCGCATCGATCAACGCCTATGAACGCGCTGTGGATGCCCTGCTGCTCGATGCCTGGAGCCCCGATCAGCTGGGCGGAACAGGACACCGCCTCAACCTGAGCTGGCTTGAACATCTGGATCGGGAGTGTCCGACAGGATTGCCCTGGTGGCTGGCCGGGGGCATCAGTGCGGAGTGGATTCCGGAGCTGCTCGGCACCGTGCATCCCTACGGGCTCGATGCATCCAGCCGCTTGGAGACGGCGCCGGGGGTGAAAGACCTCACCAAGGTGCGGGACCTGATCGACGCCACCCAACAGTGAACTGACACCTCCTTCAGACCAGGAGGCATCTGAAATGAAAGGGACCGCAGCTTGCTTGGTGTGGTCCCAACGCCGATCAGGTGCTCAGGAGCGCTTCCTGCTGACGCACGAGTTCGAAGAACTCCTGCTTGAGGCTGGGGTCGTGACGGAAATCACCACGAACGACGGAATTGACCATGCTGGTTTGGGGTTCACGCACTCCGCGCCACTTCATGCAGTAGTGCTGCGCCTTGACGATGATGCCAAGCCCCTTGGGTTCGCAAAGCCTCTCGATTTCATCAGCCAGAATCATCACGGCCTCTTCCTGGATGTGAGGGCGTGAAAACACCCAGTCGGCGACCCGGGTGAATTTGGACAGGCCGATGACACGGCTGCCGGGCTTGATCCCGATCCAGCAGTTCCCCATGATCGGAACCAGGTGGTGGGAACAGGCTGAGCGCACCGTGATCGGACCGACGGTGTAAATCTCATCCAACTCCTTGACGTTGGGGAAGCTGGCCACCTTCGGCTGCTGGTGGTACCGCCCCTTGAACACCTCGTGGAGGTACATGCGAGCAACACGCTCGGCTGTTTCCTGGGTGTTGTGATCGTTCTCGATATCGATCACAAGGGCGCGCAGCAGGTCACGTACGCGATCTCCCACCTCGGCCTCGAGGGCCTGAAGCTCGCCGGGGAGGATGAAGTCAGCGATGTTGTCGTTCGCCAGGAACGAGGTGCCTGCTGACTTCAGACGTGCGGCGATCTGAGCGGACACGGTCTGAACCACGGAAGCCGGTTCCTGAGCCTTGCCGCCACTGAGGTCATTGGATGTGGCTGGAAGCGTTGAAGTCATCGTGGAGGCGAAGTCAGAAAGCGCCGATCGCGGGCATGAGCGTGAGGTCTTCGATCACTTGCGTTGCGGGTTGCTGCGCAAGATGAAGAAGTGCATCAGCCGCCTGTTCGCTGGGCAGCATGGCACGCCGATCGAAGGAACTGTCGACTGTGGGGGAATCCCAGAGGGATGAATCGACGGCGCCGAGGGTGAGAGTGCAGGCCCGGATCCCGTTCCCGCGCTCTTCTTCGGCCAGACAGCGGGTGAAGCTTGCGAGGGCTGCCTTGGTTGTGCAGTAGGCCCCCCAGCCTGGAAATGCGTTCCGGGCGGCATGGCTGCTGACATTGATGACCAGACCACCGGCACCGCGCATGCCTGGAACCACAGCGGCACACACCTGGAACACACTCGAAAGATTGAGCTGCAGCAGCCACTGCCAACGGTCCAGGGGCATCTCAAGCAAGTCGCCCGTGTAAGCGGCACCTGCGTTGTTGATCAAAACGGAGGGGTGAAGACCGTGACTGAGCAACTGCTCAACGGCGGGTGCGATCGCTGAGGGATCAGACAGATCACAGGATTGATGGACAACTCGGCGACCGGTGCTCGACAGCTCCGCAGTCAGAGACTGGAGCGCTGCCTCGCTACGCGACAGGAGCAGCAGATCCCAACCGGCTTTGGCGAAGGCCTGGGCAGCAGCGTGGCCGATGCCGCGGGACGCCCCGGTGATCAGAACAGAGGGCAAGGAGTCTCGACAAACTGGAAGACCTTAGACAGCCAGGTCGCTCTCCGGGGCGCTGGAGGAGAGAACGCGTCCCATCGCCCGGAATTTGCGATAGCGCTGATCCTTGAGCTCACTGTCGCTGAGGGCCTCCAGGTCATCGAGATGGCGCTCGATCGCTTCGCGTAGAACCGCGCCGGCCTGAAGCGGTGCCCAGTTATTGCCACCGGCAGGCTCAGGCAGCACCTCATCGACGACCCCAAGACTGCGGAGGTCGGGGCCGGTGATCCGCAGAGCGGCAGCTGCCTCAGGAGCCTTGGCGGCATCCCTCCAGAGAATCGAGGCACAGGCCTCAGGGCTGGCAACGGTGTAAACGCTGTGCTCGAACATCAGGAGCCGGTCCGCCACACCGATCCCCAGGGCCCCGCCGGAGCCACCTTCACCGATGACCGTGGCGATGATCGGAACCCGCAAGCGGAACATCTCCCGGAGATTCACAGCGATCGCCTCCCCCTGGCCCTGTTCTTCGGCGAGGAGACCTGCATAGGCCCCTGGGGTATCGATGAAGGAGAGGATCGGCAGGTTGAAGCGATCCGCGTGATCCATCAGCCTCAGCGCCTTGCGGTAGCCGCCCGGCGTTGCCATGCCGAAGTTCCTGGCCACGTTCTCCTTCGTGTCCCGTCCCTTCTGATGGCCGATCAGGAGAACGGAACGCTCCCCGAGCCTCCCAACACCGCCGACCAGGGCCTGGTCGTCACTGCCGCGGCGGTCACCATGCAGTTCGACCCACTCATCGCAGAACATCTGGATGTAGTCCAGGGTGCTGGGACGATGGGGGTGGCGCGCAACCTGAATTTTCTGGGCAGGCGTCAGATTCGAGAAAATCTCCTCCCTGCGGCGCGCGGCAAGGGTCTCGAGCTGCAGCAGTTGCTGACTGACATCGACTTCGGAGCTCCGTGCCAGCTCACGGATCTGCTCGATCTGCTGCTCAAGTTCGACAAGAGGTTTCTCGAACTCGAGCAGATGACGACGGGCCATGGATGCGGAGGGGGGAGGAGGGTTCAGGCGACGGCAGCCTGAAGCCGATTGCTGAGGTTGAGGGTGGAGAAGCCGTGCCGGACGGAGGCCTCGCCGATGAAATCCATTTTCTCCAGGGTGATGTTGTTGCGACCCCAGCTGAAGTTGGTGTGACACTCCTCGAATTCGAGCAGCATCGCTTCGGCGAAGCAGGCGAACATCTGGCGCTGCGGCTTCTCCATTTCAGCGATTTCCATCATCGTCCAGCCGATGTCACTGCCGAATTCAACAATTCCGCCCTTGAGCACATGAACACCGTCGCCGGCGACCTTGGCATCGAGATTTTTGGGATAACCGCCATCAACCATCAGGCAGGGGCTCTGCAATGACGCCGAATCGATCTCCAGCGTGCGGGGCATGCTGGCGACCCAAACCACAACATCGGCCTCCGGCAGCGCCTCGTCGAGGCTGAGGATCCTTCCACCACCCAGTTCCTGCTGGAGATCGAGAAGGGGTTGCTGCTGCCTGGCAACGAGGAGAAGTTCACCGACGCCGGTGCGCTGGGACAGCCAGCGGCAGACCGCACTGCCGATGTCACCGGTGGCACCCACCACTGCGACCTTGGCTTTGGCGAGATCGATCCCAAGAAGCGGCGCGTTCTGCTCAACCTGGCGGCTGATCACCCAGGCGGTGTGCGTGTTGCCCGTGGTGAAACGCTCCCACTCAAGAGTCGTGCTGCGCACGTGCTGGTGCTGCAGAAGGTTGAAGTTCTCGAAAATGATGGAGGTGAAGCCACCGAGAGCGGTGATGTTGATGCCCTTCTTCTGGGCGAGCTCCATGGCGTTCAACACCTTGCGACGCGCCGTCTTGAAACGACCGAGCATCTCGGGCACGAAACAGGAGTCGATGTACGCACCGGTGATGGTCTTTCCTGTGCGGCTCGTCACCTCAACGTGCTCAACCAGCTGGGGAGGAGCACTGCACCAGACATCCAGATCGCCCTCAGCGATGTGATCGAACCCGAGCTCGGAGGCCTTGCGCCTGGCGGCCTCAAAGCTGGTGGAATGTCCGATCAGACCAAACATGTACTGGCGACGATCTACAGAACGAGAGTCCCCAGCCGCATCTGCCGAGGCTTGATGCGGCCATGCTCTCACGAAAGCATGTATCGGAAACTACGTGATGGACGTGGAGGTGGTCCGAAGACCATCAGTGCGGAGTGATCAGACCGCCAGTGCGGCAGCTGCCATGCGGGCGATATCACGGGAGGTGAAACCGATCTCGTTCAGGGCTTCCTGATAAGCGATCAGGAAATCCTCGATCAGATCTTCCTTCTCCATCTGAAGAACTTCGGCGTCCTTGGCCACCTCCTCAAGCATGGAGCGGATGAGGGGGAGGTTCACCCGGTTGGCCTCCATCAGCTCGTCCTTGCTGGCTTCGAAATTCGCCTTCAGCCATTCCTGGCCGTAGTTCAGATGGGTGTACTCATCCTTGACGACGCCTTCGGTGATTTTGCGGGCGAAAGGATCGGCGACAGGGATATAGATGTGATAGGCCGAGATGGCGAAGGCTTCGATCAACAGGGCCTGGATCAGCAGGCAGGTGACGACCTTTCCCTCCTTGAGCGCTTGCTGGAAATTGCCGTGCAGAGGGGCGAAGAAAGTGCGGGCAAAGTCCATGTCGGCCTTGACCCCGAGATTGTTGCCGCAGGCCGTGAAGCCCTTCATGTGCTTCATCTCCATTCGGGCAAGACCCTTGAGCTCCTCAGCCTGGTCAGGGATCAGCGTTCCGAGGGAGATGTAGTTGTCATGAGCTTCCTGCTCGCCTTCGATAACGATGGCGTTGATGCGGCTGTAGGCGTCCTTGTAAGCCGCGCTGCTGAAATCAGGCAGCTGGGAAGCTGATCCTTGCTGATCACTGATGGCAGCGACCTCAGGGGAATTGAGGGTCGGCATGGATCCTTCCACATACAGGCAATGCGGACGACTGTAACCAGCACAACCCCGATCGGCTCGATTCGAACGACTCAGATCACGACCTGACAACAGAATCAACCGGAGGCCATTCGCTGGCAAGCAGGGAACGGAACAGCTCCTGCCAGTGGCTCACCAACGCCTGTTCAAGCCGCTGCCCCAGCTCCGGGCTGGCCGAGCGACTGTCGCCGACAACGCCGCTGGCACTGAGATCGGAGGTGAGCCAGGCGCATGGAGCGGCGCCCTCAAGACTCCATCCCCTGGGCGGTGCAGCTGCAGACTGCGGGGACACATGGTCGCCGTCGACGGGACGCTGCACCCCCACCAGATCCGGCCTGAGGGCGAGCATCAGGCTGGTTTCGGCCAGTCCGGCATGGAGACCTGTCTCCAGTTCACCCTCGGGGATCAGGCTTCCGAGGTCGGCAACACCACTCCAGAGGAAGCAGGGCAGCACCGCCAACGTCGGTGCACGGGAGCGCAGTTCGCGCGCAGCGACCTGAAGGAGGCCGATCTGGCCGCCATGGGCGTTGAACAAGACCAGACGCCGCACCCCGAGATCGGCCAGCTGTCGCCCGATGCTCTCGACCAACCGCAGCACCAGATCAGCCGGAAGCGACAGCGTGCCTGGAAAGCCTGCATGTTCCGGCGAGAAGCCGAAGGCCTGCGCCGGCAGGCGCCAGATCGGCAGCTCGGGGGAAAGGCCGGAGAGCACCCGATCCAGCACCACATCGGCGAACAGGACATCGGTGGACAGCGGCAGCTGGGGGCCGTGCTGCTCAACAGCTCCGAACGGCCAGACCACGGTGGCACCGGGGCGTTTGAGCTGCTCCGCCACATCGGGCCAGTGCAGGTTTTCCAGGGACCGCTGCGTCGTTGGCATGGATCGTCTCGCGGCCTGCACTCACCCACCCTGCCTGTCAGACTGGTCGATTGACGACTCCAGGGGTCCATGGCCGGATCAGGAAGCCCGCAGCCGAAGCAACCCAAGGCCCCGAAGCCTTCCGCCGACCTCAAGCCCCCGCAGGTGATGCAGATCACCAGGAAGGATGAGCAGGAGCGGTTGCGCCGCGAAGCTGATGAGGCACGGGCGGCAGCCGAGGCTGCCGTTGCGAAGGCGCGCGAGCTGGAGCGTGCTGCCGAGCAGGCTGGAGCTGCCGTTGCCCCGGCGGCGCCCAATCGGCCTGCCGCAGGGCTCACGGCACCCGCATCCTCAAGCGACGACGACGCCCTGTTCGACACCTCCGAACTGGAAGGACTGAGCATGGCCGACCTGCTCGGCCCCTCGGATCGCAAACCCCGCGATTCCAGTCGAGGGGCAGGGGCCTCAGGCTCAGCTTCGAGCGGTTCTGCCGCTGCACCTCGAAGTGTGGACGACTTCGACTTTGACGAGGATGCCTTTCTCGCCGCTCTCGATGAAAACGAGCCGGTCGGCACCACCGGGGACGTGGTGACCGGCACCGTGATCGGAATGGAGAGCGACGGCGTCTATGTCGACATCGGCGGCAAGGCCCCTGGTTTCATGCCGAAGAGTGAATGCGGCCTTGGTGTGATCACCAATCTCAAGGAGCGTTTCCCCAAGGGTCTTCAGATCGAAGTGCTGGTGACGCGTGAGCAGAACGCCGATGGCATGGTCACGATCAGCTGCCGGGCCCTGGCATTGCGCCAGAGCTGGGACAAGGTCAAGCAGCTTGAGAAGGAAGGAAAGGTTGTTCAGGTGAAGGTGACCGGATTCAACCGCGGTGGCGTCACCTGTGATCTCGAGGGTTTACGCGGCTTCATCCCCCGCTCCCAGCTCCAGGACGGCGAGAACCATGAAGCGCTGGTCGGCAAGACCCTGGGCGTCGCCTTTCTGGAGGTCAACCCGGAGACCCGCAAACTGGTTCTCTCCGAGAAACGTGCTGCAACAGCTGCCAGGTTCTCCGAACTGGAAGTGGGACAGCTGGTGGAGGGCACGGTGGTTGCCGTGAAGCCCTACGGATTCTTCGTTGACCTCGGAGGCATCAGCGGTCTGCTGCATCAATCGGTGATCACCGGCGGCAGCATGCGCTCCCTGCGTGAGGTCTTCGATCAGGGCGATGTCGTGAAGGCGCTGATCACAGAGCTGGATCCCGGTCGCGGGCGCATCGCCCTCAACACGGCCATGCTCGAGGGTCAACCCGGTGAACTTCTCATCGAAAAAGACAAAGTGATGGCCGAAGCCGTCGATCGGGCCAATCGTGCTCGTAACGTCCTGAGGCAGCAGGAACAGCAAGCCGGATGATCGCGGCAGATCAGCCCTCCATCACATCAGTCGATCGTCGGGCGGACTGGGAACTCGATTTCTATTCGAGGCCCATCATGGAACCCGACGGCAAGAAACGCTGGGAGTTGCTGGTCAGCAGCACTCCCCCGCTGAGCGGAGAGCAACCATTCCGCTATGCAAGGCGCTGTCCGGCCGGAGACGTGAACTCCACCTGGCTGGCGGAGGCCCTGCGCGATGCCCTCAGGCAAGCAGAATCCGAGGGATGGCAACCACCGAGGCGACTGCGTTCCTGGCGCAGCGCCATGCGCACGATGGTGCAGCGAGCGGCGACCGCTCTCGATCTGGAGATGGTGCCCAGCCGCAGAACCTACGCGCTGATCGATTGGATGGCGGAGCGGGATCGCGAGGTGTATCCCCAGGAGGAGGGCTACATGGCCGGGCCCCTGGCTCCACCCCCGGTCCCGATCAGCACCCCGGCAATCCCTCTCCCTGAAGCGGTTCGCGGCGATGCCTGGAGCTGGGCGACGCTTCCTCTCGCGACGCTTGCAGAGGCTGCGGAGTGGCCGATGGGGTTCAACGACCTCCTGCCGATCCCTTCAGGCCTGGACCCCTCACTGCCGATCCCAGGGTTGCGCCTGTTCAGCAGTTCACGGGCCCTGGCCCTGGCCGGATGGCTCGGCGGCCTGGAGCCGGTGCGACTCCGCGTCCACCAAAAGCAACTGATTCTTGATGCCGGGCAGGACGACAGCTGGTTGGTGACCGACCTCGATGAGGCTGGCGCCCACGCAGCCCTGGAGGCGCTTGATGCCACGCGGACCGCAGGTGCTGGACTGCAGTTCATCGCCGTCCAGACGACTCCTGACAATCCCAGGTTTGAGGGGTTCTGGATGCTGAGGGACCAGCCCGAACCATGAGCGAGCCCGGCATCCATGCCGTCCCCTCAGCCAATGATCCCTTTGCTGGCCCCGACAGCCTGTTCAATCGTCTCGAGGGCTGGACCTGGATCGGTTGCTACGGGGGCTACTACCTGAGCAGTGACCTGCTTGCGGAGGCCGGGTTTGAGCAGGGGTTCTTCACCCGCCGGTGGCAGGGGCGCGAGCCGGATGCGCTGACCACCTATCTCTCAGCTGGTGTCACTGTCCATCGTCCGAGACAGGTGCATGGCAGCACTGTTCTCAACGCCTCAAAGGCCGATCGTTCCCCCTGGCCTGATGCCGATGGGCTGGTGAGTGACCGGGGCAGCCAGAGTCTCTGGGTCTGTGGTGCTGACTGCACTCCCGTGCTGATCGCCGATCCCCTGTCTGGCCATGTCGCGGCCTGCCATGCCGGCTGGCGTGGCGTCGCAGGTCGGATTCTTCCGGAGGCGATCAGCCGTCTGGAGGAACGGGGCGGAGACAGGGGACAGCTGCTGGTGGCGCTTGGCCCAGCGGTCAGTGGTCCCAACTATCAGGTGGAGGAATCCGTCGCGGCCCAGGTGCGGAAATCGCTGACGGGCGACAGCCTCGTGGACGAGCCCACGGAGGTGTCGGCACTGCTTGACCAGGTGGTCCAGCCCGATGAGGAAGCGGGACATTGCAGACTTGACATCCGCGCTGCCGCGGCCCTGCAACTGATGGCAGCCGGTGTTGCTCCTGCCCACATCAGCCGCTGTCCACTCTGCACCGTGGCAGAGCCGGATCTGTTTCATTCCTGGAGACGCGATCAGGTGAAGGCTGTCCAGTGGAGCGGGATTGTCTCCCAGGCTCCCGACTGACTCACGACACGGGGTGGGTGACCTCAGCCATCAGGCGCAGGGCAACCGCTTCAGCAGCCCTGATCCCGTCGATCGCTGCGGAGAGAATGCCTCCGGCATAACCGGCACCCTCTCCGGCGGGGGTGAGGCCTGCGGTGTTGACCGATTCCAGATCGGAGGTGCGTGGCAGACGTAACGGTGATGACGTGCGTGTCTCCACGGCCGTGAGCAGGGCGTCGGGATGGTTGTAGCCGGGCAGCCGCCGTGCGAACGCGGGCAGAGCCTCCTGCAGCGCCTCGATCATGGCGTCCGGGAGAGCCTGTCGCAGATCCGCCGCTCTGATACCAGGTTGGTAAGACCCCTGAATGGTCCCGAAGGCCTGGGTCGGACGGTCGGAAAGAAAGTCATCCAGTCGCTGGGCCGGCGCGCAGTAATCAGCACCTCCGAGAGCAAACGCCTTCTCCTCGAGGGCACGTTGCAAGGCGACACCAGCCAGTGGGTCACCGGGAAAGCGCTGATAGGGCTCAAGGTCTTCTTCCAGCACAGGCACCACAAGCCCACTGTTGGCATTGCGTTCATTGCGGGTGTGCTGACTCATGCCATTGGTCACGACGCGTCCGGGCTCGCTGGTGGCGCCCACCACCAGGCCACCGGGGCACATGCAGAAGCTGTAGACGCAGCGCCCGTTTTCCGCATGGTGGACCAACTTGTACTCAGCGGCACCGAGTTGCGGATGGCCGGCCTGCGATCCCCAGCGAGCCTGATCAATCAGAGCCTGGGGATGCTCGATGCGGAAACCGACAGCAAACGGCTTCGGCGTCATGGCCACGCCACAGCGTTCCAGCATGGCGAAGGTGTCGCGGGCCGAGTGCCCCGGCGCCAGAACCGCATGGCGACAGGAAATGTCAACCCCGTCCTCGAGACGAACCCCAACAAGCTGGCGGCGATCGCTCGGATCACCGGCTCCCGGCAGAGGCTCGAGAATCAGCTCATCCACCCGCGCTCCGAAGCGCACCTCACCGCCGAGCTGCTCGATACGCGATCGGAGGCCTCGCACCACCGTCGCCAGCTTGAAGGTGCCGATATGGGGACGATGCACGGTGAGGATCTCGGGATTGGCACCGCTGGCCACGAGCTCCTCAAGAACCTTGCGCCCGTAGTGCTCAGGATCGCTCACCTGGCTGTAAAGCTTCCCATCCGAAAAGGTGCCGGCCCCTCCCTCCCCGAACTGGACGTTGGACTCAGGCTTGAGAGCACCTGTGCGACGCCAGAAACCGAATGTGTCCGACGTTCGCTGCTTGATGGGCTGGCCACGTTCGAGGAGCAGGGGACGAAACCCCATCTGCGCAAGAACAAGGGCGGCGAAGTAACCGCAGGGGCCGGCACCGATCACCACCGGGCGACCGGTTCCCGTTCGTCCGAAGTCCGGAGGAGCCGTCGCCACGGGGCGATAACGGGTGTCCGGGGCCTGCCTGAGCCGCTTGTCACCACGATGCTTGCGGAGAAGGGCGGATTCACCTTTCACCTCGACATCCAGGCTGTAGATGAGCTGAATCCGGTCACGCTTTCGCGCATCAATACTGCGCTTGATCAGACGATGGCTGATCAGGCGCTCCGGAGGAATGCGCAATCGTTTCAGGATCGCCGCGTCAAGGTCGTCGGGACCATGATCGAGGTGCAACCGAACCTCGCTTAAACGCAACACCTCTGTCCACGTCCCGGAGCGCCTCCAAAACCTTACTCAGCCGCGACCAGGCGCACCTTGGCAGTCCCGGAGGGAGCCTGTCCTGGCCTCAGCGCAAAGTCGCTGGCAACACCCCTGAGCCGGGTGGCCTGGCCGGATCGCCGGTGGTCGATCGCCCCGCAGAGTTCCTGCGGCTCCGCGGAGGGATCCAACCAACCAAGCGGGTCACGGCGACCATCACTGGCGAGGGGAAGAGGTCCGGCCATGGTCAGTGCCAGCACCCTTGCGGTTTCAAACCCTGCCGCAGCCATCAGCCCAGGCTCGGTCCCCCAGCGCCGCAGGAAGGCATCGGCAAAGCTCGACCAGGCAGGGCCTTGGGCTGGTTGTTCAAGCGCCAACTGCGTCCAATCCTGGGCGGGGAGGTGACGGGCGCGGTGGGCGCTGAGAAGCCAGATCCAAGCCAAACGTCGTCCAGCAACGTCCTGCTCCTGGCGCTGTCGCAACTGGCGGACGAGATCGCCATCAGGATCGGCCGCCACCACGAGGGCATCAGGGCCCAGCCAGGCGATGTCCTGATCAAGACGTGCGAGATGCTCAGGGGAGTCGCCCGTCAGCAGCTGGACTTTCTGCTCGGTGTAGGAGAGAACTTCACCACCTAGCTCCTCGAACAGAGTGACGAAATCAATCGCCCTGTCGGCGTCGATGGAAGGATCTCGCACCACGAGCACCCTCGTCCAGCCACGGCTGATGGTGCCTTCCGCCAATGCTTGCCAGTCATCACGATGGGCTGGCAGCAGGGGCCATAGGCGCGACCGACTCTCCAGCCTCTGAAGGCGGTCCAGGGAAGAGCCCCGTTGATGACCGAGAATCAGTTGAGCATCACCGGCATCCGCGAGACGGCCATAGGTGTCGAGATCAGCGGCATAGGGTGCCACCAGAAGCGGTGGGAGGATCGGGGTTCCGTTTGTTCCACGGGGAAACAACGAGGCTGGATCGGCATCGCCTGGCAGGGAGTGGAGATCAAGAGCGGGAGCGTCGGCACGGCAGGCCAGCACGGACTCTTCACCGAGCCTGAGCCCCTGAAGAAAAACCTGTTTCGCGCCCTGCAGACCGTCGGGCATCACAACCGCCACCGGGGACCGGGTCAGCCGGCTTGCTGCCATGGCCTGACACCCGAGGACACTGGCGATCACCACCGCAACGGTCTTGAGACGCAACGGAGCCGGTCGGTTCCAACGCAGACCCCGAAGACGTTGCATCAATCCGGTTCGCTGACCACGGGAGGGATCGTCGGCAGACGGGAGCATCGGGACCATCCCAGCTGCTTCACGCTAGGGAGAGTGGTTCTCGCCGTCTGGTTTTGTGACAGGGCCTGATCCAGGCAGGAGATAGGCCAGGCCTCCGGCCGCCATGAGAGCCACACCAAGGCCGATGGCCAGAGGGCGGTTGGGACCGGCCGCCTCCGTCCACAGCGCCGTGCTGAGAAAAGCCGCCCCCAGAAGAAGGCAGGGCACCATCACGACACCGGCAGCAACGCTGTTCCTCGCCATGGTCAGGTGGTGGGGGCACAGCCAGGCCTGGCCAACCCGGCAGCGACCAGGGTCGTGGTCAGATCCTGGTCCTGACCCAGGGGGGTGACGCGGGCCACGAGCGCGCCATCGACCGAACCTTCGGGCCTCAGGTTGACCCGCTGACGGCGAGGCAGGGCCTTCCTGAGAAAGTCAACGGCTGCGGTCTCATCATCAGGGGAGACATCCACACACGCGAGTTGAACGGTGTAATTCCTGTTGTGATCACCAATCTGAAGAATCGAGGAGGTGCGGACCTGAAGGACTTCAGCGGCCATGACGGGGAGGACTGCCATGGCCAGCGCCAGCACGAGCAGTCCACAGGACAAGACACCTCGGACGAGCAGGGTGGGGGATGGAAGCCATCGCATCAGAGCGACGCGCCACAGGACGGACAGAAGCGGTGGTCGTGGTCGGTCACCGAGCCGCAGGCACCACAGGTTCTGGTCGCATCCATGGCCAGCTCCGGGTGAGAGGGGAGGCCCACCATCTGCGCATTGCTGCATCCCGGTGGCACCATCGGGTAACAGTTTTCGCCACGCCGAACCCGGACATCAATGAGCATCGGTCCCGGGGATGCCAGGGCCTCACGCAATCCGGACACCAGCGCATCGCGGCTGTCGATCCGGACACCCCCGACACCGAAGGATCTGGCGAGAGCGACGAAATCAGGCATCCCTGTCTGCATGTTGGATGCCGAATAACGCTCGTCGTAGAAGCTTTCCTGCCACTGACGCACCATCCCCTGCCACTGGTTGTTGACGATCACAACCTTCACCGGCAGTTGGTACTGGGCCAGGGTCCCCAGTTCCTGGATGTTCATCAGGATGCTGGCATCACCGGCCACACAGACCACGGTGCTGTCGGGGCAGGCCGCCTGGGCACCCATGGCGGCAGGCATCCCGAATCCCATGGTGCCAAGGCCTGCGCTGCTGATCCACTGACGAGGGCCATTGCGCAGATACTGGGCTGACCACATCTGGTGTTGGCCGACGTCGGTGGTGACGATCGCTCCTGCAGCCAGATCACGCAGGGCGATCAACACTTCCTGGGGATAGATCTCACCCTCCGGCTGAGGAACGGTCAAGGGATAGCGCTGCTTCCAGGTCGCGATCGTTCCAAGCCAGGTCGACGTGGAAGGTTTGAGCTCCCGTTGTCGGCTGTGCTCGACGAGTTGCGCCATGCTGACTGCCAGATCACCGAGCACAGCCACATCAGCCCGGCGGGTTTTACCGATCTCAGCGGGATCGATCTCGAAGTGAATCACCTTGGCCCTGGGCGCAAAGGTGTCGAGCTTCCCGGTGACGCGATCGTCAAACCGTGCACCGACAGCAATCAGAAGATCGCACTCGGTGACGGCGAAGTTCGCGTAGGCGGTCCCGTGCATGCCGAGCATGCCGACGGACAGGGGGTCATTCTCATCGAAGGCACCCTTCCCCATCAGCGTGGTGGTGACAGGCAGTTGATGCAGACGGGCCAGCTCGGCGAGAGAGGCATGGACACCGGCAGAGATCGCCCCGCCTCCGACGTAGAGGAGCGGCCGTTGCGCGGCCTGAATCAGATCAAGGGCGGCGTCCAGAGCGGCCGGATCAGGTCTGATCGGCAGGCGGAATCCCGGGGGGACAACGGTACCGGGCTCAACGGGCACGTAATCGAACGTCTCCTGCCCGACATCCTTGGGGATGTCGATCAGGACAGGACCGGGACGGCCTGAGGCGGCAATGAAAAACGCCTGGGCCACCACGGATGCCAGGTCAGCCGGGTCGCGCACCACCCAGGAATGCTTCACGATCGGCAGGGTGATGCCGAAGATGTCGGTTTCCTGAAACGCATCGGTCCCGATCGCCGGACGGGGCACCTGACCGGTGATCACGACCATCGGTACGGAATCCATCTGGGCGGTGGCGATGCCGGTCACCAGGTTGGTGGCACCCGGTCCCGATGTGCCGAAACAGACCCCGACCCGGCCCGTGGCTCGGGCGTAGGCATCGGCCGCATGGGTGCCGGCCTGTTCATGACGCACCAGGATGTGCCGCACCCAACCCTGCGCCTCAGCGATGTGGAGGGCGTCATAGATCGGCAGGATCGCGCCGCCTGGATAACCAAAAATCGTGTCGACGCCGTGACGTCGCAGGGCGTCCATCAGGGCCTCAGCACCGGTGATCCTTTGTTTGCCGTCCTCGCGGGAGGCACCAGGGATCGTTGGCGCGGAAGTCAGGGTCACAGCGTCGTCACACAGGGCCGACCCTCAATTTAAGGGCCGACCCGCCGAGTGGAGTCAATCGAGGCTCAGAGGAGTCCCAGAGCGTGCAGTGGGCCATGGCCACTGAACACCTCCAGCAGAAATGCGGAGAATCCGAGCATGGCCAGACGACCGTTCCAGACCTCGGAACTGTTGTTCCATCCCCATTCCCACTTTTCCTGGGGGTAGAGCTTCACGGTGGTGGGAAGCTCAGCAGCCTGATCCAGGTTCACCTCAGGGCCATCAAGACTTGCGGACACCATGTCGGCCAGCCCCTTGATGAAGGGTGGGTAGGTGTCCAGGGCACGGACACGCCGGAAATTGACGACGCCTGACTCCGTGGCGAGCTCCCTGTATTCGATATCAATCTCCTCGAGCGTCTCGATGTGCTCGCTGACGAAACTGATGGGAACCACCACGAGATCGCGGGTCTTGGCTTCACCGAGAGCCTCCAGTGCCTCTTCGGTGTAGGGCTTGAGCCATTCCACGGGGCCGACCCGACTCTGATAGGCAAGGGTATGGGGATTGGAGGTTCCGAGAATTGATTTGAGCTCCTCCATGATCAGGGCAGTGCAGGCCTCGATCTGCTGCTGATAGGGATCACCGGCCTCTTCCACATAGCTCTTTGGCACGCCATGGGCGCTGAAGAACACGTGGGCCTCCTCTGGCACGTCGGAAGCGCGGATCTCTTCCGCAATCAGTTCGGCCATCGATCGGACGTAGCCCGGATGATCGAACCAGCTACGGATACAGCGAAGAGGAAGCTTCTGGAAGTCGGGGTCGAGGAGGCGGAGGCGCTGCAGCTCGCGGAAGCTGGATCCGCTGGTGCTGATGGAGAAATGGGGGTAAAGGGGCAGAACCACCACCTCATCAATGCCATCGGCCTTGATGTCGGCAACGGCCGACTCGGTGAAGGGGTGCCAGTAACGCATGGCCACATAAGAGGTGGCCTCGATCCCGCGTTGCCTGAGCTCACTCTGCAGTTCACGGGCCTGCTGCTCCGTGATGCGCCGCAGGGGCGAGCCTCCACCGATCGAGCGATAGGCCTCCTGGGATTTGCTGCTGCGCAGCGTGCTGATCAACCAGGCGAGAGGCTTCTGAAGGGCCGGATTGGGGAGACGAATGATCTCCGGATCAGCGAAGAGGTTGTAGAGAAACGGGCCGACGTCCTGAATCCGTTCCGGCCCCCCGAGGTTGAGAAGAAGGACACCGACTCGGGCCATGGATAGCCGCTCTCTGAAAGGGACTTGAGCGTAACCCCCACAGACGGCATGGTGGCTGCGTCATACCGGCGGCGCCCAATGGGATCGAGCGAGGATCTGGCTGGTGCGATTTCCTCCGTGAACTCCGACCTTGAAGGTGAGGGGATTCGACTGCGGATCGAACAACGCGGCCAGCGTTTGAACCTGCGAGGCCCTCTGCCGTGTCGCACAACAGCGGAACGAACCAGAGTTCAGCGGATCAGCCTTGGGGTGCAGGCGGATCCCCAGGGTCTGCAGGAAGCCCGGCAATTGCTGCACATGGTGGACCTGCAGCTGCGGCGCGGCCAGTTCGACTGGGGCCAGTGGCGTCGCGACAGGCCCCTCCGGGATCCAGGCACAGCCCCCCCCGCCGCGGCCAAGGACCTCCACCGCCGCGAGCGGCTCAGCCATCAGGTGGAGAGTTTCGAGCAGGCCTTTTTCAGTGATCCGATGCGCAGGCGTTCCGCATCAGGAAGTCGCACCACCTGGACATCGGCCTATCGCCCCTATCTCCGGCGCCTGCTGAAAATTGCCGGGGACAACGACCGTGAACTTGATACAGAACTTTTGGCGCAGACCCTGAACAGCTACGCCGATGGCAGTCGCAGTCGTCAGCAGTGCGCCACGAGTCTGGGCGCCTTCGCCAGGCACGTGGACGTGAGCCTGCCCGAGAACTGGCGTGCCGAAGCCGCCGGATACGGCCTGCATCGCGCACGGTTCCGACACCTCCCGGGTGACACCCAGATCCTTGAAACGGTGCTGCAGATCCCGAATCCCGGCTGGCGATTCGCCTTTGGTCTGATGGCCACCTATGGATTGCGCAACCACGAGGTGTTCTTCACCGACCTGAGCGCTCTCGCGCCGGGAGGGGACAGGGTGATCCGCGTTCTGCCCACCTCGAAAACGGGCGAACATCAGGTCTGGCCGTTTCATCCCGACTGGGTTGACCGTTTCGGCCTGCTGGAGCTGGGGCTGGACCCAAAGCGACTGCCCGCCGTCTGCACCGATCTCCGGCGCACGACGCTGCAACAGGTAGGGCGCAGAGTCGCGGAGCAATTCCGGCGTTACGACCTGCCACTGACTCCCTATGACCTGCGGCATGCGTGGGCGGTCCGCACCATTCACATCGGCCTGCCAGACACTGTCGCCGCCAGGATGATGGGCCACTCCGTTGCGATCCACACGCGGACCTACCACCACTGGATCACCCGACGTGATCAGCAACAGGCGGTGGATGCAGCGTTGGCACGCCACCCGGCTTGATTCATGACGTCATTTCTGCGACCCCTCGCTTACCGCTACCGCTGGATCTACGACGCGGTCACCGCAATCTCCTCCTTGAGCGTTGGCGGTGTGGACCGTCTGCGGCGGCTGGGTGTGGATGCGTTGGGTCATCGCCTCCCACCCGCAGCCGAGGTGCTTGATCTCTGCTGCGGGAGTGGCGAAGCGGCTGCTCCATGGATTGCAGCCGGGTTCAACGTGACCGGGCTTGACGTATCACCACGGGCGCTGGATCTGGCGCAGATCCGCCATCCCCGGATGCAGCGCGTTGAGGGCCTTGCAGAGCAGCCACCCCTGGAGCCAGAACGCTTCGATGCCATTCAACTGAGTGTGGCCCTGCACGAATTTCCCCGTGACGCCAGGCAGGAGGTGCTTCAGGCATGCCTCCGCCTGCTCCGTCCAGGCGGATGGCTCGTCCTTGTGGACCTGCACCCGGCGGGCGCTCTGCTGAAGATCCCCCAGCAGATTTTCTGCGCCTTGTTTGAAACCGACACGGCCACCGCCATGCTGGAGGACGATCTGCCGTCCGAGCTGCGGAGGCTCGGCTTCATCTCCGTCGACCAGGAGCTGCTGGCCGGAAACGCTCTTCAGCGGATCACCGCAGCTCGCCCCATGCGATCCGAACAACCATGACCAACAGCAACCTGGACAAGACGGCGGCTGAGCTGGGGATGGGTGGAAACCTGGCACCGGAACAGGACGATGCCGGCTACCGCAGACGGATGGAACGTCGCCAGGAGGTGCAGCGCCAGCGGGTGGAGGAACGCAACAAGGAAAAAGGTCTGGTGGTGGTGACAACGGGCCATGGCAAAGGCAAAACCACCGCTGGCCTTGGACTTGTGCTGCGAACCCTCGGCCATGGCGAGCGGGTCGCCGTGGTTCAGTTCATCAAAGGTGGCTGGGAGCCGGGGGAAGCCAGGGCCCTCAAGGCATTCGGAGACCAGGTCGCCTGGCATGCCCTCGGCGAAGGCTTCACTTGGGAGACCCAGGATCGGCAGCGTGATCAGGACCTGGTGGCCAGGGCCTGGGACACGGCGCTTGGTTACCTTCGCGATCCCGGGATCAAGCTGGTGCTTCTCGACGAGCTGAATGTGGCCCTGAAGCTCGGTTACATCGACGTGGAGACGGTGATCACAGGGCTGCGTGAGCGTCCCGAGCTTTGCCACGTGGCGGTGACCGGACGGGGAGCACCCGAAGCCCTGATCGAAGCGGCCGACCTTGTGACCGAAATGAGCCTGATCCGTCACCCCTTCCGCGAACAGGGGGTGAAGGCGCAGGCGGGGATTGAGTACTGATGTTCAGACCGGCTTGAGATCGTCCTTGACCAGACCTGCTGCCGCGGTCAGGACCGAGAGTCCACTCACCAGCAGAGCGCGATGCACGACAGGGTCACTCCAGCAGGAGGGATCCTGACTGGCACGATCCAGGGCTGACAGCGTCAGTCGGGCCAGCACACCGCTGCGGGGTTTGCCTTCGTCTGACATGGGGCGATCCCGGTTACGCCATCAAAGCGCTTTTTGCACGGCTGACCAGACCCTCTGACGTGCTGAAAAAGGCTGCAAAGGCACTTGCTACTGTCAAAAAGATCAGGTGGATAAATGGCTTACAAGCGTGCCCTGCTCAAACTCAGCGGCGAAGCGCTGATGGGTGACCAGGGATATGGGATTGATCCGGCGATCGTCCAATCCATCGCCTCGGACGTCGCCAAGGTGATGGCTGGAGGAACGGAACTGGCGATCGTGGTCGGTGGAGGCAATATCTTCCGCGGCCTCAAGGGCTCCGCCGCCGGCATGGACAGAGCCACAGCGGACTACGTCGGAATGCTTGCGACCGTGATGAACGCCATCACCCTCCAGGACGGGCTTGAACGGGCGGGCGTGCCGACCCGGGTGCAGACCGCGATTGAGATGCAGGAAGTCGCGGAGCCCTACATCCGCCGCAAGGCCATCCGCCACCTCGAGAAGGGGCGTGTTGTGGTGTTCGGAGCTGGCTGCGGCAACCCTTTCTTCACCACTGACACCACCGCGGCCCTGCGGGCCGCCGAGATCAGCGCCGATGTGGTGTTCAAGGCCACGAAGGTGGATGGGGTCTACGACAAGGATCCCGCCAAGCACGACGACGCTGTCAAACATGAGCACCTGACCTTCCAGCAGGTCCTCAGCGGGGAACTGGCCGTCATGGACAGCACCGCCATCGCCCTCTGCAAAGACAACAACATCCCCATCGTGGTCTTCAATCTGTTTGAACCTGGCAACATCGGGAGAGCCGTGGCTGGCGAGCCCATCGGTTCCCGGATCAGCAACTGAAACCCGACATGTCGAAGCAAGACCTCGAAGCAAGCATGCAGAAATCGGTGGAATCCACCCAGCGCATGTTCAACACCATCCGCACAGGCCGGGCCAACTCCTCCCTTCTGGATCGTGTCTCCGTGGAGTACTACGGAGCAGACACCCCCCTCAAGTCGCTGGCGACCCTCTCGACGCCCGACTCGCAGACCATCCAGATCCAGCCCTTCGACATCAGTGCACTGGCATCGATTGAAAAGGCCATCGCCATGAGTGAATTGGGTTTCACCCCCAACAACGATGGAAAGATCATTCGCATCAACGTGCCGCCTCTGACCGAGGAGCGGCGGAAGGAGTTCTGCAAGCTCGCCTCGAAATACGCCGAGGAAGGCAAGGTGGCGCTTCGCAACATCCGCCGGGATGCCATCGACAAGATCAAGAAACAGGAGAAGGAGGGCGACCTCTCTGAAGACCAGAGTCGCGACGAACAGGACGGTGTTCAGAAGACACTCGACAAATTCATCGCAGTGCTCGAGAAGCATCTGGCTGAGAAGGAAGCCGACATCCTCAAGGTCTGAGCTTGGTCACAGCTGTGAACAGCGCCGATGTGGCGGTCGTCGGGGCCGGTGCAGCCGGCGCGGCTGCCGCCTTTCATCTCAGCCGGCTAGGACATCACGTCACCCTGCTCGACCGTGACACCCCGGAAACATCACGGTCAAGGATCCGGCCTTGCGGCGGCGGCATGGCGTCATCCGTCCAGGGATGGTTTCCGTTCCCGCTGACACCAGCCGTCGATGAGGTCATCGAGCGGGTGGAGTTCAGCTGGTGCCTGGCTGATCCTGTGGTCGCGGACCTGCCGGGTTCGGCGCCGTTCTGGATCGTGCGTCGCGAACAGCTCGACGCTCTTCTCGTGGAGCGGGCTGTCGAGAACGGTGCCGTGCTGATCGGTGGTTTTGACGTCACGCATCTTGCGCGCTCACGGCAGGGGGACTGGTGCCTGCGCAGCGCCGATGGACGCGAGCTGGAGGCCCGCGCTGTTGTGATTGCGGATGGATCGGGTTCGCCATGGTCAACCCGGTTTGGCCTCGGGCCGAAGACACCGCACCTCGCGACCACCACGTCCGTGCGGCTTGAGGGTCGGGGGACCCTGCGTGAAGGGTCCGCTCGCTTCGAATTCGGCCTCGTGCATCACGGTTTTGCCTGGGCCTTCCCGATCGGCGACGGGGTCAATGTCGGGGTGGGCAGCTTCATCGGCCGAGACGCCGTCGACAGCGACGCAGTGCTCTCCCAGCTGTTGCCGGACCTCGGTTTCCCTGCCGATGCGGGGCATCGGCAGACGGCAGCGCTGCGCGTCTGGAATGGGCACCAGCCCCTGCACGGGGAAGGAATCGTGGCCGCCGGGGATGCGGCCTCACTCTGTGACCCTTTCCTGGCGGAAGGACTCAGGCCAGCACTGATGAGTGGCTGCGAAGCGGCGGCAGCCCTGGACCACTGGCTCAGAAGCGAGCAGACCGACCTGAGTTCCTACTCCCTGAGGATGCGTGAACGCTGGGGTGACTCGATGGCCTGGGGACGACGGATCGCGCAGGTGTTCTATCGGTTTCCGAGCGTGGGATACCAACTCGGTGTCAAGCGACCGACGGCCCCGCGGCGGATCGCCCAGATCCTCTCCGGCGAGATGGGGTATGGCGACATCGCCCAGAGGGTGATTCGACGCCTTCTGTTTCAACGCGGATGACCCGCTGTCATCGGTCGTCCGGCCTTCCCTCCATGGCAACGGTCAGGACGTAGTCGTTGTGCTTGAACTGAATGGAGTCGTCCGAATCCAGACGCTCGAAATTCACGCCACGGTTGGCATTGGGGAAGACAAAACTTGCATTGTGTGAATGGAAATCCACGGATGTGGCGCCTTCCTCGCCGGGATCCTGATCAATGCGGCAGTCTCCGGCGATCGAAGGCTTGTCCGAACCTGGCCAGTCAAGGGAACACCACGCCGTGGATGAGCCAGCCGTGCAGGCCGTGGCAAGCGCGGCCAAGGCCATCAGCCCACCCACGACGATCAGGTGTTTCATCCAGAAGGAATGCGGATGATTCACCGTAAGGGCGGTGTTTGCGTCGATACGACTGAAACACCACTGGGATACGACCAAATCCAACCGAGAACCGGGGTGACGGTCATGCGGGATCAAGGTCAAGGCTGAGCTGCTGCTGATTCGCCCCCGTCGCCGCTCGGCGTTGGCGGCGACCGCGGGCCGTCACAGGCGAGAGCCCCGCTCGACGGGACCCATGGCGGCGCTGGATCCCATCGGCAATGCGGTCAAACCCCGCAGCGCTCCTGATCGCCCAGATCCTGTCCTTCGCATCGCGAGCCGCAGTGGCGGGGTGAACGATTGGCAGTGGGTAGTCGACCCCCAATCGACACCCAGCCGCCTCGGCCCTGCGGGTCTCCATCGTCCAGGGTTCATGCAGGTAGACATCCGGAAGTCCCTTCAGCTCCGGGCACCATTCACGGATGAACCGGCCCCGGGGATCGTGGTCCTGTCCCTGCTTGATCGGGTTGTAGATGCGGATGGTGTTGATCGAGGTGCTGCCCGACTGCATCTGACACTGACTCCAGTGAATGCCCGGTTCGTAATCAACAAACAACCGAGCCAGATGGAGGCCACAGTCCCGCCAGGGAAGCCAGAGGTGATAGGTGGCGAACGACATCAGCATCGCGCGCATGCGGAAATTGATCCATCCATGGGCGTGCAAGGCGCGCATGCAGGCATCGACGAACGGGATACCGGTTCGGCCCTCTGCCCAGGCATTGAAGCGATCGTCATCCAGACACCGGATGCCACGCATGAAGGGATGGAAATCCTGAAACTCAATGGCCGGTTCATCCTCCAGCTTCTGGATGAAATGGCAATGCCAGTGCAGGCGTGAACCGAAACTGCTGACGCCGCGGCCACGGTGTTCCCGGCTGGCCTGCACCACTTCCCTGATCGAAAGGCAGCCCCAGGTGAGGTAGGGAGACAGGCGTGAGCAGCCGCGGAACGCCACCACAGGACTGGAGATGCTGCGGGCATAGTTCTGCACGCGGTGACGCAGAAAATCGTCGAGCTCCTTCATGGCGGCAGCGCGTCCACCGCGCTGCCGCTGGGGACATGGATCCGGATTGAGCTGAAGCGCCTGGGCGTCAGGGAGATCCCCCAGAGGAACCGACGCCAGAGGCACCAGCCGCTGGGGTGCCGGTGCTGTGGTCTCAGCCATGCGCTCCTCCCAGCGCCTTGCCCAGCCGTCACGGCGCTTCAGCCGTCGGGTCACGCCGAACTGGGGAATCTGCACCCAGGGGATGCCATGGGCCTTGGTCCAGGCCATCACCTGACGGTCACGGGCATAGGTGAAGGCATTACCCGTTTCTTCATGACTCCAGAGGCCAACGCAACGCAATGCCCGGCGCGCTCTCTCAAGCACGGACACTGCATCACCGCAGCGGACCACCAGTGGCTGACCGAGGGCCGCAAGATCCGCACGAAGCTGCTCCAGCGACTCCCTGCAGAACGCCCACTGACGGGCGGAGGCATCAGGCTGCTGCCAGTAACCGGGCTCCACGATGTAAAGGGGGAGCACCGGACCCTGAGCACAGGCATCGAGGAGCGGCCTGTGGTCCGTGATGCGCAGATCGCGCTTGAACCACACCACCTGCAACGGCAGCTCTGGATCAGCCACAGGCGGCATCAGGTGCGATCCATCACCTTGATGTCTCTGAGACGCGCATCCACCGATGCCAGCAGTTCAATCGCGAACAACGGAGACTCCTGAACGGCAAACAGAAACCTCTCCCGATTCATCTCGATCAGTCGACAGGGGCTGTCCGCCGTGGCTGTGCTCAGCCGGCTGTGATCCGACGTCACCAGAGCCCCGGCACCGAACACGTCCCCGGCGGAGATCAGTTCATAGCCTTCATGACCGTCCTCGGTGGTCCAGGAGAGGCGGACACGACCCTCGACAAGGCCGAACATCGCCGTTCCCGGCTGCCCCGCAGCAAAGATCACCTCGCCGGCGGCAGCCTCCCTGACCGCCTGGGTCGCGGCAAGAGCACGCATGGTGTCGAGTGCATTCACGCGGCAGACCTCATGACCCAGTCATTCAAACGAAAAATGCCTCCGATGGGAGTCGAAGGCACGGAGGCATCGCCAGACGAATCGGGCAGGCGAAGGATGCGCCGACAGTCAGGCCATCGTCAGGGACAGGGCTGCACCGAAGCCGGACCGCACTTCCTCGGGTGTCAGGCGTCCGTCATGGTCCTGATCAAGTGCGTCAAAAACCGCATCACTGCCCAGCCATTCATCACGGGTGATCGATCCATCCCCGTTCATGTCGTTGAGAAGAAAGATCTCCTGAACCGCGTGGCGGAATGCTTCACCACCCTCAAGCTCCGCCAGCCGGTGCGCCAGCTGGGCTTCGAGGGTCTCGATCGCCTTGCTGAAGCCCTTGATGCCCTCCCCGAGCTTGTCCGTCGCCATCCGATCGTCGGCCATGAGGGCATCAAAGCGGGCGCGGTCCACGTGAATCTGTGGCTCGGTGCTGCTGGGATGGGTCGCATCAAGCTTGCGCATCAGGGGGGCGTCGGTCGTGCGCAACTGGTCGAGCAGCTTGGGAGAGATCGTGAGCAGGTCGCAACCGGCGAGCTCGATGATTTCGTCGGTGTTGCGGAAACTGGCCCCCATCACCTCCGTCGTGTAGCCGTAGGTCTTGAAGTAATTGAAGATCCGGGTCACCGAGAGAACGCCCGGGTCCTCATGGCCGGGATAGGCATCCCGACCGGTTTCAGCCTTGTACCAGTCGAGGATGCGCCCGACGAAGGGGGAGATCAGGGTGACTCCAGCTTCGGCACAGGCAATGGCCTGTCCGAAACCGAACAGCAGGGTGAGGTTGCAGTGAATGCCCTCTCGTTCGAGAACTTCCGCCGCCTTGATGCCCTCCCAGGTGGAGGCGATCTTGATCAGCACGCGGTCATTGCTGATGCCGGCATCGTTGTAAAGGCGAATCAGCTTTCGACCTTTTTCAATCGTTGCGTCGGTGTCGAAACTGAGTCGGGCATCCACCTCCGTGGACACGCGGCCGGGAACGATCTTGAGAATCTCCTTGCCGAAGATCACGCAGATCTCATCAAGTGCTTCGTGAACGACATCTTCAACCGGGGCATCCGCACCAAGAAGTCGGCGTGAGGATTGCAATGCCTCATCGATCAGGCTCTGGTAAGCGGGAATCTGGGCAGCCGCGAGAATCAGCGATGGATTGGTCGTGGCATCCCTCGGCGTGAAGCGGCGGATCGCCTCCAGATCGCCGGTGTCAGCGACGACAACCGTCATGGCTGAAAGCTGCTCAAGAAGGGAAGCCATAAACACGCTCGACTGCAGAGCCTCAACGTAGCCAGCCCAGTTGAACTGGCATCACGCGTCAACCTGGGGGTTCGGACGCGCTGACGGATGCCGCGGCTGGCTGCATCGGAGTGACGGCTCCGCTCGGCGGAATTCTCTCGAGCACCAGCAGGGCATCAATGATCTGCTTGGCAACAGGGACAGCCACTGTCGACCCATAGGCCTCGCTGCCCTGGGGTTCATCCACCACGACAAGAACCACGTAACGGGGATCCTCAATCGGCAGCGTGGCCACAAAGCTGCAGATCTTGGCGCCGGGGACATAAACACCGTTCAGGGCTTTCTGGGCGGTGCCCGTCTTGCCGCCGATCCGGTAGCCGGGTGTGTAGACCCCTTTGCCGCTTCCTTTCTGAACGACGGTCTCCATCCAGTCGAGAACGGTTCGGGTGACCTCGGGGCGCATCAGGGACTGGCCCGGTGAGGTGTCGGCACCGGCCAGACCGGTGCCGGACCGCAGTCCTCGGGTGATGTGGGGACTGACCATGCGGCCGCCGTTGGCCAGCAGGGCATGAAGCTGCACGAGCTTGATCGGAGTGAGCGCAAATCCCTGGCCGAAGGACGCCGTCGCCGGTTCGATCGGCTGGCTTGTGAACAGCTCCCGTGTCTTGAGCTGTCCGGCGACGGCGCCGGGAAGGTCGGTATCGGGCCTGGATTCCAGACCGAGCTTTGACAACCACTGCCAATAGCGCAGCGGGTCGAGTCGGCGCATCGCCTGCACCATGCCCACGTTGCTGGACACCTGCAGCACAGTGGCGAAATCGATCACGCCGTTGGCGTTCTTGTCGTGATTGAAGATCGGCCAGCCACCGATCTTGAGTTCCCCGATGTCGTTGACGGTGCCGCCTGCCGCGATCGCCCGCTCCTGCAGGGCAATCGCCAGATTGATGGGTTTGAAGGTGGACCCGGGTTCATAAAGGTCCTGAACTGACCACTCCCGAAACAGGGCTGGAGAGAAGTCCCAGTAGCGGTTGGGGTCGTAGGTGGGTGTTGAGGCCAGCGCCAGAAGCTCACCGTTGCGCACATCCATCACAACGGCGACCCCTTTTTTGGCCTTCCAGGTCTTCACCTGATCCGCCAGTGCCCTGGCGGCCAGTTCCTGAAGACGGGCGTCGAGGGTGAGCTGCAGCCGCAGATCGTCACCGAAGAAGGCACCCGGAAGGAGATTGTCGGGAAGGGGGGTGCCATCAGCACCCCGTCGCAGACTCCTGGCCTGTTCGTGCCGCTTGAGATCGGAATCCCGGCTCTGCTCGAGTCCCGCCTGCGGAACACGCTCCAGATTGAGAAATCCCACCACATTGGCGAAGAGATCGCCCTGGGGATAGACCCGCCGCGGATAGGGCTCCAGATCGAGACCACTGATGCCGAGGCGACGGACCTCCGCCGCCGTTTCCGGATCCAGCTCCTCAGCCAGCCGGATGCCGGAGGGTCGATCGCCCATGCGCTCCACCAGTTCAGCCATCGGCAGGGCAAGCAGACCCGACAGGCGGCGGGCCACGTCAAGGGGCTCCCGCACCACGCTGGGCGGATCGCCGGGGAAGCGGAAATTGTTGGGATGCGCCCAGAGACGGAAACGCTCCTCATCCAGAGCGACCAGGCGGCCGGCCCGGTCGACGATCGGGCGACGCGTTCCGAGGGGGTCGGTGTGCTGGGTCTGGACACGACGAGCACGGGCCTCCAGAACGGAGGCCTGAAACACCTGCAGCCACGCCATCCGCCCCATCAGACCAATCAGGCAGAGGCACAGCAGAGCGAACACCCAGCGCATTCGCGACGCCGGCACCGTCTCCAGGGCAACCACACGCTGGCGCTGACGACGCCGACGTCGCCCCCCGTCCGGTGCGTCGGCCATCGCTTCAGTACCCCCTGTGAATCGGCTGATTCATCCAGCTCTGCAGCGTTGCGATCCAGCCTGGATTCTTGGGAGCATCGGACGATTGGGGACGCTCGAGGTAAACCAGATTGGCCACCTTGGTGGGAACCATCGCAGCAGGACGGGTCGATTCCTCAAGCAGATGGCGTTCGAGCATGGCGGTGGATTCCGTCAGTCGATGCGAGAGATTGCGCGTCTCCTCGAGCTGCCGGAAGGCAACGGTCCAGCGGTGCTGCCAGTGGAGCGTCAGTCCGGACAGGGCCAGGACGGCCAGGACAACGCCGCAGAGGGAGCCATCTGCAACGCGATGCAGTGCCGCCAGCAGGGGGGCCTGACGGGCCATCTTCTGCGCTGACATCGAACCCTGGATGAGCTCCAGGGCACCGGAGGACGTCGACCGGTCCACTGATACGGGGCGTGGCCTTGGAGCGGCGTTCACGGATGACAGCGGATATGGGGTCAGTGAACCATTGCCACGAGCCTCCTGCAAGCCTGCGCGCACCTCGGCAACCCCTTGATCAGGGACGGTTTCCGGGCCTCAGGCACCGATCAGAATCAGGTTGATGAACGTGGCCCCGTTCCAGCAGGCGTGCATCACAACCGAAGGCAGAAGCCGACCGCTTCTGAGCCGCAGCAAGGCAAGCCCAACCCCCAGCACCAGCAGCGGCGGCAGTTCACCGAGACTCAGATGGGCGACGGCAAAGACGAGGGCACTCAAGCCGACGCCCCAGACGGAGCCCAGGCTGCGCGCAAGGACCGGTAGCAGAACCCCACGGAAGACCAACTCCTCGAACAGCGGTGCCAGAACGACAGCGGTCAGCGCCAGGAGGAGCAGAGCCAGCGTGCTGTCGCTGCGAAGCACCATCTCGAGGAGAGGATTGCTTCCCCCCTGATCCCCGACAATCCTGGTCATCAGCCAGCCGGTCAGCACCACTGGCGGCATGACCATCAACCAGCCGCGGACCCCCTGGAGCAGAGCAGGGAGCACCGGCGACAGCCTCCACTGCAGCCAGCCGCCGACTGGCCTCGCCTCGGCCGGGAGTCCCTGCAGTTGAAAACGGAGAATCACCAGTGGCGGCAGAGCCAGGATCACGTAGCCGAGCAGCACATCGACCGCCTGACGGAGGGCACCTGTCTGTCCCTGGGCAAGGAGCGCCAGCAGCGGACTGACCAGAACGGGAGCCATCACCTCCCCCAGCAGAACGAAGCCGCCGGCCACCAGGATCGCCATATCCTCCGGGGAGAGCAGTGGACCCTGAAGAGGCGGCAAGGATGGCAGCTGGCCACGCACGGCAAGCCAGCCATGACGCAGCAGCAGCAGGCCTCCGAGAAGCAGCGCACCGATCGGCAGCAGTTCCGCCAGAAGCAGCTGACCACTCGCAGCTGAGGCGGCAGCGACATCAGCGGGGTCGACGCAGTGGTCAGGGGTGCCACCAAGGGCCTCACAGCTGAGTCGACGCAGCAGCGGATCGAAGGCGCTGTCCTGAAGGAGTTGGTCCGACGACGCAGCAAGGGGCTGACCGGGCGTGTGCTGCCTGAGCGCCCGCTGGAGGTCGCCATAGCGAAGGCTCTGGAACGGAACAGCCAACGCCGACTGCCGCTGGGCGGGGTCGGTGGTCAGCGCGGCAAGCATCAGTCTCTGGCGCTCATCAAGACGCTCCAGGGGCACCCCCAGCAGGGCCTCCCGCAGTTGCACCGCTGGGTCATCACCCGCCAGGAGGGGGCGCAGCTGGGGAGCCAGGACCTGTTGTGCGAGCAGGGCTTTCTCCTGCTGTTGCAGCGACAGGGCCGGAGCAACGGAGTCACGACTGAGGCTGTCCAACAGACCCATCACCCAGACGCTGATCGCCAGGAGCAGGGCGATCAGGGCCAGCAACCCCTTCGAAGACAACCGGCGACCGGGCGGCGAGGACGTCAACGGATCCGCAGCGAGATGCACCGATTCTCCCCGTTGATCATGGCCGGCGATGCCGGGGTGGGGGCAAGGCCCGGGGATCGGCCACCAATACGATGGCCCAGCCCTGATCTCCCAACCGGTGTCTCTCCGTCTCCTCCTGGTGCGCCATGGCCTCAGCAGCTTCAATGTGGAGCGCCGCATTCAGGGGCGGGATGACCTCTCCGTCCTCACCAGCGAAGGGCAGCAGCAGGCCAGCCTGACCGGCGAAGCCCTGAAGGATGTGCCAATCAGCGCGGCCTACTGCTCACCGCTGCGTCGGGCAGCGTCCACCTGCGAAGGCCTGATCCAGGCCAGGGGGGTGGCACTGGAACCGGTGATGGACGAAGGACTTCTGGAGATCGATCTGGAACCCTGGAGCGGCATGAGCGCCGATGAGCGAGCCGCGCGGGACCCGGAGGCCTTCAAGGCCTGGAAGTGTCACCCCGAAACACTGGAACTGACCCGCAAGGACGGCAGCCGCTACAGGCCTCTGCCGGAGCTGATGGAGCAGGCACGTGACTTTCTGAACCGCCTCATCGAGCGCCACCCGGTTGACGGCAATGACACGGTGCTCGTGGTTGGGCACAACGCCATCCTGCGCTGCCTGATGCTGGTGCTGCTCGGCGAGCCCGCCCAGGGCTTCCGCAGGCTGCAGATCGATAACGCGTCCCTCTCGGTCTTCAACATCAGCCCGAAGGCTGATGGCAGCCGCCAGGTGCAGATCGAATGCCTCAACAACACCACCCACCTGAAGGCAGGGCTGCCGAAGAAGGGCAAGGGAGCCCGCCTTCTGCTGGTGCGCCACGGCGAGACCAACTGGAACCGCCAGGGGCGGTTCCAGGGACAGATCGACATTCCCCTCAATGAGAACGGCCACGCCCAGGCGGAAGCCGCCCGGGGATTTCTGGAGTCAGTCCCTGTACAGCGGGCCTACAGCAGTTCGATGTCGCGGCCCCGTCAGACGGCGGAGGGAATTCTGCGGTCCCATCCCGGTGTTCCCATGACCGTGACCCGCGGTCTGGTGGAAATCGGCCACGGGCTCTGGGAGGGCAAGCTCGAAGAGGAGATCAGGGCTGAGTGGGGCGACCTGCTCGACGAGTGGAAGCTCACCCCTGACACGGTCCAGATGCCAGAAGGCGAAACCATTCAGGATGTCTGGGAGCGCTCTGTGCACACCTGGAACACGATCGCCGCAAGCCTTGAGGAGGACGAAACGGCCCTGGTGGTGGCACACGACGCCGTCAACAAGACGATCCTCTGCAATCTGCTGGGTCTGACACCGGCGGACATCTGGGCCGTGAAGCAGGGCAACGGCGGCGTCACGGTGGTCGACATGCCGAGCGATCCGGGCCAGCCTGCAGTGGTGACCTGCCTGAATCTCACCTCCCATCTGGGAGGTGTGCTGGATCGCACCGCCGCCGGAGCACTCTGAGCTGATGTCCCAGACCGTTCTGCTAGATCCCGTCAGGATCCTGGTCGGCAGCGGTCAGGAGGTGATCCAGGCGGGGGCTGCACTGCTGCAGAACGACCGTCTGGTGGCCTTCGGAGAGGAGGCGCGGTCGAGGGCCGCACAGGCAGGGACTCCCACCAGGAGCGCCGCATCCCAGCTGCTGGCCCCCTGCCTGGTCGATCCACACTCGAGTCTTGAGCAACCGTTCGGCGAGCACGGCGAGAACCTGCAGAGCCTCTGTCATGCCGCAGCACGGGCTGGCTACGGCCAGGTGGCCCTGCTGCCCCGGGCGCAGGCCTGGCGAGACCGGATCGAACGACTCCACGGCTTCCGCTGCGGCGAGAGTGATGTGAAGCTCCATCTCTGGGGTGCACTCAGCCTCGAAGGCCAGGGTCAGCAGCTCAGCTGCCACGGCGATCTGCTTGAACAGGGCGCCATCGGCCTCTGCGATGGCGAGGCCATCCCTGCAGCAGGTGTGCTCCAACGCAGCCTGGTGCTCGGCGAGATGGGACAGGCCCCGGTTCTGGTCGCCCCGAGAGACCCGGAGCTGCAGGGCAGTGGCATGGTGCGGGAAGGGGTCGAGACACTGCGCGCGGGATGGCCGATGGACCCGGTGGCCAGCGAAACGCTGCCTCTTGGGCAGATTCTTGAACTTCAGCGCCTGCATCCCGACCGCCGCCTGTGGGCGATGAACCTGTCCACTGCGGAGGGGGTCTCTCTGCTCAGGCAGACCGGACAGCGTCCCCATGCCAGCGTGCACTGGTGGCATCTGATCAAGGACCGCAGCCAGTTGCCCCTGACGGCGATGGGCTGGTGTGTGAGGCCCTCCCTCGGGGGGCCAGCGGATCGTGAGGCCCTGCTTGATGCGGTGGAGACAGGACTGATCCAGGCGATCGCTGTCCATGCGGTGCCACTGGACACCGAAGACTGTCTTCTGCCTCCCGGCCAGAGGCCACCGGGCCTCGTCGGACACCAGGTGGTGCTGCCGCTGCTCTGGAAGGCCCTGATCCAGGCAAGACACTGGAGCATTTCCCAGCTCTGGCAGCTGCTCAGCTTCGGACCGTCACAACTGCTGGGCCAGCCTGAGGAACGTCTGACCATTGGCAGCAATCGTTGGTTGCTGTTCGATCCCGATCACTGCTGGACGGCATCCAGCCAGCATCAGGACGGGTCCAGGGGGGCCAATCTGCCGGTCGCTGGAGAGACGATCCGAGGTGCCGTTGTGGACTGCGGTCTCAGGAGCCCAGAGTGCCGGCACGGTTGAACGGCCAGAAGCGGAACGTGGCCCGACCGAGGATTTCAGACTGCGGAAGGAAGGCACCGCCTGGCCAGTAGCGGCCGTCCCAGCTGTTGGCCCTGTTGTCGCCGAGCACCAGAACATGGCCATCAGGAACCGTCACGTTCAGGGTGTTGCAGCGGCTCATACCGCGAGGATCCAGTCGGCAGAACTTGGTGACGTAAGGCTCGTCAAGGGCCTGTCCATTGATGCGCACAGCCCCGCGGGGATCGACAACCACCTGATCGCCGCCGACGGCGACGATGCGCTTGATGTAGGCATCGCAGGCCGGATGGGTCAATCCGGGAATGAGGCCGACCAGGGGGATGTTGGCGAGGGCGCACTGGAGGCCGGACGGTTCCGACTGACTGCGCAGCGCGGGATCAAACGCATGGGGTGAATTGAACACCACAATCTCACCACGCTCAGGTGGTCGGAAGCGGTAGCTGAGTTTTTCAACCAGCAGACGATCGTTGATCTGAAGCCCGGGAAGCATGGATCCCGACGGAATGAAACGGGCCTCAGCGATGTAATGCCGAAGGCCGAAATACAACCCCAGGGTGAACAGAACAGGAGCCCAGAAATCCCAGAAAGGGTGACCTTTCTGCGCTGGTTGCCCTGGCTGCGGCTGGCTGGATCGCCCGTCGTTCTGCGCTTCGGCCAAGTGGGCTCGCCAACAATGTCAGCCCAGAATAGGCGTGTTGGGACTCTGCTTCTAGCCTGGGATCAGGTGAAGCACGCCATGGTCCGGCCGCGCTGGCAAGCATTGAAGTCGTCGGGACGCAGTCGGGTCTGGCATCGCTGGGATCAGGCCGTCGCCCTGCTCGCCGCCGCCAATCTGGCGTGGGTGCTGTTCGACATCACCTACATCCCGTTCCGAAACTTCTGGCACCAGCGCGTCCTGTACCCGTTGCCATCCGTGAGCCTGGGGGTTCCGATGCCCTGGCTGCCCGACATCACAGCCCTGTACGACCCGGTGAAGGGGATCGAACCCCATCGCGACACCAGCGCCTACATCGCCAATGTCCGCGCCCTCGACACCGTGGCCATGGCCCAGGGAATCAACAGCCAGGCCGCACGGCAGCTGCGGCGAGAGCTGGTGGAACGCAACCGTCAGCTGATCGATGAGAACCCTTTTGTGGGGTCCGGGAATGCAGGCACTCTGGAGAAACTCAAGAACAGGCTGCGGGCTCGGGCAGTGATGGATTCGCCGCAACAGGCAGCGGCCCATCTGCTTGGAGACAGTCACCTCAGCACCCACGACTGGGCCAGGGAACGGGAGTTCTGGAACCGGAGCATCCTGCCCCTGGCCGCCACCAACTACTGGCGCGGGACCACCGAAAGCGGCCTGCCCACGGACCACGCCTGGAGGATCGACGCCCCCTTTCAGATCCTGTTTCTGATCGACATCCTGCTGCGAACTCTGCGACTGAAGCGTCGCTATCCAGGGCTGCGCTGGCGTGACGCCCTGCTGCGTCGCTGGATTGATCTGCCCCTGTTGCTGCCGTTCTGGCGTCTGCTGCGGGCCATTCCTGTGACCGAGCGCCTCTCGAATGCCCAGCTGATTCAACTGGAGCCGCTGCGTACGGTCGTGAGCCGGGGGGTTGTGGCTCTGCTGGCACTGGAGCTCTTCGAGGTGCTTACGGTGCGCATTCTCGATGCCATGCAGCACCTGATCCGATCACCCGAGCTGCCGAAGCGGATCCGCAATCTGCGCAGCCATCAGTCGGTGGATGACAGCGGTGAGCAGGAACTGGCCGCGCTGTTGAGGCTCTGGCTTCCTCTGCTGCTCACCCAGGTCGGCCCGGGGATGCGGCCCCAGCTGGTGGCCCTGTTCGGGCATGCACTTCAGCGAAGTGTCGACGAGGTGATGGTTCCCGCGCCGCTGCGCGAACTCGCACCGATCCGGAAAGCGGAATCACAGTTCAGCCAGCAGCTGGCCAGTGGCATGGTGGATGCCCTTCTGGGATTCTCACGCACGGCAGGCGACCGTCTCGGAAAACGCGATATCGCCATGGAAGATCTCACCACGGAGGCCCTGGATCGCTTCTGGGACGAACTCGCACGCACCCTCGAGCAGGGGCCGGTTCTTGCGCACAGCCAGGACCTGGTGACGCGTTTTCTGGAAGAACTCAAACGCTCCGGCTTACGGCAGCTGCGTGATCAGGGAGGCATCAATGACCTGATCACCGAACTGGATGGGTTGAATTTCAGCGCCGAAGCGTCGCTGACCACTGATCAGGCTTGAATCCCACAAGAAAACCTGCGTCACCTGCTGCCAGAAAAGGGCGTTTAATCAACTTCCCATCGGCGGCGAGAGCATCGAGAGCCTCGTCATCGGACATGGCTTTGACAGTCGCGGCACCGAGAGCGCGGTAACTCTGACCACTGGTGTTGAACAACGGCTTCCGGTCCCCGAAGAACGCTGCCGCGGAGGCAAGCAGAGCACGGTCGGGCGGATGTTGGGTGATATCGACAACATCGACATCAATCCCGTGATCAAGCAACCACTGCAATGCCTTGCGGCAGGTGGAACAACGGGAATAGCTCCAGACCCTGAGGGGCTCAGTCAAGGATCACTTTCCGAACAGAGC
>JBGKDM010000055.1:0-2576 GCA_042954165.1 Synechococcus sp. | reverse complement strand
AACCCTGGCCACACTGATCACAGTCGGTAAGGGGTTCGGTGCGGCTTCGAAACCTTGGCTGGATCGCGATCGCCTTTGCCGGTGTGGTGTCGGCGTGGGGGTGTTTCGCCAAAACCGCCAGCGCGGCGGACAGCGTCACGGTTCAGGAAATTCTCGACGGCAATCAGCTCTACATCGACCAGCAGCAGGCGCGCGTTCATGCCAGGGCCAGATCCCCGCAGCTCGTGAGCACCAAGCAAGCCCGCGCTCAGCTTCTTTTCAATACAGGAGCTGCAGGACGGCTCTCTCATTTTTCGCTGCTGAAGCTCGGCAGCAGCTGCTTTCTGATGCAGCAGGGGCAGATTCTGGTGTCAGGTCAGCAGAACGGCTGCACCCGCTCGGCGCGGATGAGTGTGCGAGGCACCAACTATCTGATTGATGTTCAGGATGACGGCAGTTCGGAGTTGTCTGTGCTGGAGGGGTCCGTGGAGGTGGAACCCCTCAGGGACGGTGAAGCAACCGGAGATCCGAGCGTTGTGGTTGAGGCGGGTCAGAAAGTTCGGATTTCTCCTGTTGGTGTGCTTCTGTCTCTGGTCCGCTTGAGCCAGGGTGATTACGAAAGGATCCTTGGGGGCTCGTTGTTTTCCGGCTTCACAACCCCGTTGCCCGGCCTTGGCAGTCTTGAGCGCTACCTCCGCATCAACGTCCCGGGGGTGAGGGTGCCTTCAGGGGTCCGTGGTGAACTGAGCCTGCCCTCCGTGCCTTCGGTGCCATCCATTCCGACCTTCGGCTTTTAACGGTTAACGGTTCCGCTGCATGGGCGCTCCTCCGTCACTGGCTCCGATCCACCGCACCCGAGCACTGGCCCTGCTCTCTGCAGGTGTCGCGCTGTGGGCCGGTCTGAGTAGCGCCTGGCCGGGGCCGCGGCTGCGGGTCTGGGAGCAAAGCCTGCATCAGCAGCTGCTGTTGCTGCGTGGTCAGCGGCCACCACCCTCCCGGGTGGTGATGGTGCCTGTCGACGATGCGAGCCTGCAGCAGGCGAGCTGGTTCATGGCTGGCAGTGCGTCGAGCGCAGGATCCGACTGGGCCCGTGGTCTGAACACGCTGCCCTGGCCCCGTGCCGCCTATGGACGCCTGAGTCGCCTGTTGCTGGAGGCGGGGGCCTCAGCTGTGGCTGTGAATGTGGTGTTCGAAGGCCCGAGTGGGAAGGGCCCTGACGACGACGCGGCGATGCGTCGTCAGCTGTCGTCGATGGCTGGGCGCGTCACCCTGGCGGCTGAAATGCTCGAACCCGAGGATGCCTACGGAGCCGGAGGGCTCTCCCTGGTGACGCCGACGGCTTTTCAAGACGTGCTTGCAGGCCCCGGGATGCTGGGTCTCTCCAACACCCTGGCGGCTCTCCCCGGACAGCCCCTGCGTCATCCTGAGGCTTACAGCAGTGGCCTGCTCCGGTCGCGCGGAATCAGCGCGCCGCCGTCGTTGTCCACGGCCGTGTTGGCCCAGGCCGGAGAGCGCTCGCGCCAGCACGACGCCGTGATGGAGCTGAACGTCTACGGACCGGAGGGGACGTTCACGCGCCTTCCGGCCTGGGAGGTGCTCGATCCGGGGCGTTGGCAGGATCACCCGCTCCGCCCGGATCTGGCGAATGCCCTGGTGGTGGTGGGCCCGTTGCAGGGAGGGCGTCATGCCACCGCTTTCGGGCCGATCTCCGGTCTGGAATTGCTGGCCACTGCCACGGCCAATTCCCTGCAGGGCGATGGATTGATGGCCTGGCCGCAAACCCCTGCGGCGCGGTTGGTCCTGGTGATGGCATTCATGGCAGCCGCCAGCGTGCTGGCCTTGATGCGGGCGCGTTTCAGCTGGCGTCTTGGGGTGCTGATCCTGGCGCTGATGGTGTGCCTGGTCTCCTCCTGGTTTGCCTTGACCGATGGGAACCGCTGGACGCCTCTCCTGGCACCGGTGTCGGGAGTTGTGCTGCTGGGCCTGGTGTACGGCGGCAATGCTTATCTGCTGGAGGGCCGCGAACGGCGGCGGCTGCGTCGCACGTTTGAGCGTTACGTCGCCCCCAGCGTGGTGGCTGAGATCCTTGCGGATCCGGAGTCGGCGCAGGGCATCCTGCGGGGCCGGGTTGTGGAGGTCACCGTGCTCTTCTCGGATCTCAGGGGGTTCACCCAGCTCACGCGTCAGCGCTCTGCTTCGGGCCAGAGCGAGGCCCATGTGCAGCAGCTCAACACCTATCTGGGGGCCATGGTGGAGGTGATCACGGCCCACGGGGGCACGGTTGACAAATTCATGGGTGATGCCGTGATGGCGGTCTTCGGATCACCGCTCAGCCGTGGTCTGGCCCAGGAGGCCGAGGCTGCTGTGTGTTGCGCGCTGGCGATGGAGCAACGCCTCGTCGAACTCAATGCGGTTTGGCGTGAAGAAACGGCAACCGTGGGACCTGACGGTGGTTTTCAGCCCCTGTCCAATGGTGTGGGGCTGGCGAGTGGCGCCGTGGTGGCTGGGCAGATCGGCAGTCCCCAGCGCCTTGAATTCACGGTGATCGGCGACACGGTCAACCTGGCCAGTCGGTTGGAGGGGCTCACCCGTCAGCT
>JBGKDM010000054.1:0-6211 GCA_042954165.1 Synechococcus sp. | reverse complement strand
ACCCACGCGACAGGGTCTGCGCCTGCCGGGGCAGACGCGGCCATGAAGCCTCCGCTGCAGGCGAATCTCTCCAGCAGCGTGGCGGCGTCGGAGTTGCGCTGGTCCATTGAAAAGCTCCGGGGAGACTGTTGGGCCGTCGCTGGGGTCGATCGCTCGGTTGCCGGCATGCACAGCCTGCTGAAGACCATCAACCAGCACCTCCCCCAGCTGGAGGAGGAAGGGGCGCTTCAACTGATGAGCGGACAGCAGGTGGATCAGCAATGTCTGCTCGAAGAGCCCAGCCGACGGGACCTCAACCTGCTGTTGGACCTGACCCACCGCCAGCGCACGAGTGCTTTGCTGCTGGAAGCCTGTCTCTTCCGGCAGGAGAGTCGGGGAGGGCACTACAGAACTGATGCGCCGAGCCCGATGCCGCAGTGGGCGTGCCATTCGCGCCAGCAGAAGGGCCGCAGCATTCACACCCGGCCCGTCACACCTTGAGCAGGATCAGAAGTCGGAGGGGCCTTTGTAGTTGGAGAGCCCAGCGAGTTGCTCCAGGGATTTGACACCGGAATCCAGCGACCCGTCGATCTCCCAGGAGGGGAACCCTTCGATGCCCTTGGACGTACAGAGCTTGGGCTGCGCGTCAACGCCGTCAGGGGCGCATTCGACCACAACGAGCTTGTCGCTGGCCTGCTTGCCGAAGAGCTGTTTCTGGTCGTGGCAATGGGGACACCAGTAGGCGGTGTAGAGCACAGCTCCGGTGGCGGTGAGATGGTCCGCCAGGGCCTCCTGGGAGGGATTGCTGACGGTGGTTACAACGGGAGCGGAGCGGAGGCCGGCAACGGGAGCATCGGGACGGTCAGGATCCACCACAGAGATCCAGATCAGGCTTCCCATCAGCACCGCCAGGGCGAGAAGCACCCCCCGAAACAGCAACGGCCCTGGATCGTCCCATCCACCACCCACGAGGACGAGCACCAGCAGGGTGACCGAGACCACAGCCGACAGCACGCAGAAGAAGCAGAACGCCTGGATCTTGAACACCATCAGCCCGATCAGCGCCAGGCTGAACACCGCCATGGAAACCGACGCCACGAACAGCCCCCACCAGGTGCGGCGCGAGAGCTCGGTCTTGTTCTCAGCCAGCCCAGGGAGCAGGGGCACGATGGCCATCACCAGCACCGCGAGGTAGGCCAGCACCCCCGCGAATGAGAGCGGAATGCTGAACCCATCCCCCTGGAACAAGGTGCCCCAGGCACTGCTCAGCACCTTGTCGCAGCCGTCGCCTCCAACCGGGCAGGTGAGCTGTCCCAGCAGACCCCAGCGCTTGAGCGTGATCGATCCCGTATCGATCAGGCCCACCGTGGCCAGCACGGCCATGGCGATCCGGACCCACTTCGAACCGGGGTCCTGGCGGCGGCGACTGGTGAGGCGAGTCGTGGCCATGAAGGCGAATCAGATGCGAGCAAGTCTGACAGCACTCCACGGGTTCCACCCGCATCGCATTCCGACGGATCTCCGCGACCCCTCGGGCACGCAACCGTAAGGTGAAGAATTGCGAGCTCTGTCCATGGCCGGCGAGGTGCGGAACGCAGGCGACACTTCGGCGCGACCGACCGTCGCCTTCGCCCACCTCGGCTGCGAGAAGAACCGCGTCGATACCGAGCACATGCTCGGCCTCCTGGCCGAAGCGGGCTACGGGGTGAGCAGCGATGAAAATGACGCCAATGTGGTTGTGGTCAACACCTGCAGCTTCATTCAGGACGCCCGCGAAGAATCCGTGCGCACGCTCGTGGGTCTGGCGGAACAGGGCAAGGAGTTGATCATTGCCGGCTGCCTGGCCCAGCATTTTCAGGACGAACTGCTCGACTCCCTGCCGGAGGCCAAAGCCATCGTCGGAACCGGCGATTATCAGCACATTGTCGATGTGCTGAAACGGGTTGAAGCCGGCGAACGGGTCAAACGGGTCAGCCAGACCCCCACGTTTGTCGGAGATGAGACGCTGCCGCGTTACCGCACCACCGGTGAGGCCGTGGCCTACCTCAAGGTGGCGGAGGGCTGTGACTACCGATGTGCCTTCTGCATCATTCCCCACCTTCGCGGTGACCAGCGCTCAAGACCGATCGAGTCGATCGTGGCGGAAGCCCATCAGCTGGCGGCCCAGGGGGTGCAGGAACTCGTGCTGATCAGTCAGATCACCACCAATTACGGGCTCGATCTCTATGGCAAACCGCGCCTTGCGGATCTGCTCCGGGCCCTTGGCGAAGTCGAGATCCCCTGGATCCGTGTTCACTACGCCTACCCCACGGGCCTGACCCCGGATGTTCTGGCGGCCTATCGCGAGGTGCCGAATGTCCTGCCCTATCTGGATCTCCCACTGCAGCACAGTCATCCGGATGTTCTTCGGGCGATGAATCGTCCCTGGCAGGCGGATGTCAACGATCGACTCCTCGACGAGATCCGGCGCCAACTGCCCGATGCGATCCTGCGAACCACGCTGATTGTGGGTTTTCCCGGTGAAACGGAATCGCAGTTCGAGCACCTCGCATCCTTCATCGAGCGGCAGCGGTTTGACCATGTCGGAGTCTTCACCTTCTCGCCCGAAGACGGCACACCGGCGGCCAAGCTCGCGAATCGGGTTCCCGATGACATCGCCATCGCTCGCAAGGACCGGATCATGACGTTGCAGCAACCGATCTCGGCTGCGGGCAATGCCAGCTGGGTGGGTCGCACCGTCGACGTGCTGGTGGAACAGCACAACCCCGGTTCCGGAGAGATGATCGGCCGTTGCGCTCGGTTTGCCCCTGAAGTGGATGGGGAGGTGCTGATCCAGCCCGGTGAAAACGGTCTCCAGGCCGGGCCCGGCACGATGGTGCCGGTTCAGATCACCGGATCCGATGTGTACGACCTGACGGGCCGGATCGTGGGAGCCTCAGACATGGTTGCAGCGGCGCGCGGCGCCTCATGAATGCCAGTGCCCGGTGGCATCTCCGCCAACGGAACATCTTTCTACTGGCCTCGGGGGTCAGCACCGCCGGATCGTTCGCAGGGCTCACAGCGAAGGGCTGGATCCTGATGGACGGCACCAGGAACCCGATGTTGCTGGCGTTGCATTTCGCTCTGCTGTCGCTGCCGACACTCCTGGTGAGCGGACCTGCCGGTGTTCGGACCGACCGAGTCGGATGCGAGCGCGTTCTGGTGCAGGCGCAGTGGGCCCTGCTGGGCGCAGGCCTGCTCGGCGCTGTGGCCATACCGCTGGTCTCCGGCTCCGCCCAGGTGGCGATGCTGCTGACCAGCACACTTCTGATGGGCATCGCGGGGGCCTACGAACTCACGGCTCGCAACAAATACTGCGCGCTTCTGGTCGAAGACCCCAGGCAACTGGCTCCCTATCTCACCAGCTTTTCGGTCGTCTTCAATGTGGGCAAGCTGGTGGGCCCTCCGCTGGGTGGGTGGCTTGTGGCCTTCACAGGCCCGGCCACCGCCCTGACCATTGACGCCCTGAGCTATCTGCTGCCAATCGCCAGCGTCGTCTGGCTCCTGCAACCGAATCGGAGTCTGGAGGAGCGCAGCACCGACGAGGCCAATTCCACCCTTCTGGCCGCCTGGCGCGACTGTGGCTCCGTCCTGCGTCAGGTGCTCAAGTTCACGGCACTGATCTGCGTGATCGGGTTCTTTCATCCAGGTCTGGCACCGCTGATTGCGGCCGATGCACTGGGGCCGGCACCAACGGATCTCGGACTGTTCACCAGTGTGCTGGCGGCAGGCAGCATCACTGGTGGGATTGTGCTGCAGCGCAACAGCCACCGCTTCAGTCGCAGACCCCTCTTGACCCTGGCCTGCTTCGGAATGATCACAGCCCTGGCACAGCTGGGCATGGCCGCTCGCGGGGATCTTCCCCTCGTCCTCCCGATGGCATTTTTCATCGGGGCAGGCACGGCGGGACTGCTGAGCAGTGCAAACCTGATCACCCAGATCGGATCGCCTCAGGTGATCCGGGGCCGGATGGCCGGGCTGAGCCAGATCGCGTTTCTAGGCGGAGGCGGGCTCAGCGGGCTGGTGGCAGCGATGCTGACCATGACCATCGGACTGAACAACACCTTCGTGCTGGCCGGAAGCCTGGGTCTGGCCTGCGCCGGGGTCGAAATGGTGAAACGAGGCAGAGTTCGCCTGACGCCCGTAACGGTCAGGTCATGAACCCAGAGGTGCTGAGCGCTGACCAGGGGCGTCAGATCAGCTTGATGCCGCGGAGAACACCACCGATGACAGCTGCGGTGACCAGACCAGCACCAACCAGAGCCAGGTAGAAGACGACGCCCACAAGATCATTGGCAAGACCTGACCATTAGATCAGACACAAGGTCGTTCAACGCCACATACGCATTAAGGTTGACCAACCTCAGCACCGGAACTTCAGACGGGTCCTCCCCCCTGCAGGCGACCTGCTTCCTCTCCAGCAGCACAGCTCTTCTCGTTTCCGACCCGTCGCGTCGTTCACAATGCGCACTCTCTTTCTCTATCCCCAGTTCCCGAAAACGTTCTGGAGCTACGAAAAGATTCTGGAGCTTGTGAATCGCAAGGTGCTCCTTCCACCCCTGGGTCTCGCCACGGTTGCGGCCCTTCTCCCTCAGGACTGGGAGATGAAGCTGGTCGATCGCAATGTCCGGGACGTCACAGAGGCGGAATGGGAGTGGGCTGAACTGGTTGTGATCTCGGGCATGATTGTCCAGAAGGACGACATGCAGGTTCAGATCCGCGAGGCCAAGCGACGCGGACTGCTGGTGGCCGTGGGAGGCCCCTACGCCAGCTCCACCCCGGATGCACCCGAGATCGTAGAAGCCGATTTCAAAGTTCTCGATGAGGGAGAGATCACCCTTCCCCAGTTCGTCAGCGCCATCCAGCGGGGCGAACGAAGCGGTCGCTTCAGTGCCGAGGGAGATAAACCGGATGTCACCGCCACACCGATTCCACGCTTCGATCTGCTTGAGCTCGATGCCTATGACTCGATGAGCGTGCAGTTCTCCAGAGGCTGCCCGTTCAACTGTGAGTTCTGCGACATCATTGTTCTCTACGGACGCAAGCCCCGTACCAAGACCCCGGAGCAGCTGATCGGTGAGCTTCAGAGGCTCTATGACCTTGGCTGGCGGCGATCCATCTTCCTTGTCGACGACAACTTCATCGGCAACAAGCGCAACGCCAAACTGCTTCTGCCACAGATCAAAAGCTGGCAGCAGGAACGCGGTTATCCCTTCAGCTTCACAACCGAAGCATCCGTTGACCTTGCGGATGACGAGGAAATGATGCGGATGATGCACGATGCCCGCTTCGAGAGCGTGTTTCTTGGCATCGAGACCCCGGACGAATCCAGCCTCGAGACCGCCCGGAAGGTACAGAACACCCGCAATCCGCTCGATGCCGCAGTCGACCGCATCACCGCGAACGGCATTCGGGTGATGGCCGGCTTCATCATCGGTTTCGACGGTGAGAAAGACGGCGCCGGCCACCGCATCGTCGATTTCGTGACCCGCACAGGGATCCCTGCCGCGATGATGGGCATGCTTCAGGCACTCCCTAATACGGCGCTCTGGTATCGACTGGAAAAAGAAGGTCGCCTGATCCAGGACAAGGATGCAGCCAAAGGCGTCAATCAGACCAACCTCCTCAATTTCAAGCCCACCCGTCCGATCCGCGACATCGCCAACGAGTACGTCGAGGCGTTCTGCGCCCTGTATGAGCCCAACGCTTACATGGATCGCGTCTACTCCTATTACCTGAAGATGGGGGCACCCCGCTGGAAGGCCGCTGCCAAGCTGCCCAGCCTCATCGACCTGCGAGCCCTCTCAATCGTGGTGTGGCGTCAGGGGGTGAAACGCAGCACCAGGACACGGTTCTGGAGATACGTCATCAGCATGGCCCGTCGCAATCCAGCACTGCTCGAGCAGTTCATCTCTGTGCTTGCCCACAATGAGCACTTCCTCGAATATCGCGGGATCGTGCAACGTGAGATTCGCGAACAACTGGAATCTCTTCCTCCCGAGGAACCGAGCAGCTCCCGCGAACTCCAACCGGTTTGAACAACAACCGGCCTGGACAACAGCCGGTTCTGAACAGCCGCCGCGGGAGCCATCCTGCAGGTTCAATCCTGGACGTAGGACTGCCCCGCCAGCATCGCCTGCTCGGCCTTCTGAAGTTCGCGGCCGAGATAGAGCGCATGATCCAGCCGGGTCAG
>JBGKDM010000053.1:0-1800 GCA_042954165.1 Synechococcus sp. | reverse complement strand
GCACCGGCCTGGGTGGACGCCCGGAGATGCACCGTGTCGTTGCCTGAACCCGTGTCCAGGGAGCTGTTGCGCATGGCCCAGGCGTTGGTGCTGAGACCGCGGGCATGGGCATGAATGCGGACGTTGTCATCCCCGCTTTCGGTGTCGAGCGAGGAGTTGTCGAGGCCGATGGCCTCGGCGTAACCGTTGCGATTCACGGCCGAGGCCCCGATCATGACGCGGTCGTCATCGGCGCCGGTGTTGATCGTGGAGTCGAGGGCGCCGTAGGCGGCAATGGTGTCGGTGGTGTTGCCGCGGGCGTTGGCATGGATGCGCAGGTTGTCTGCGCCGGTGCCGGTGGAGATCGCGCCGTTGTCGATGCCGTAGGCGGGATCAAAGGCACCGGCCTGGGTGGAGGCCCGCAGTTCAATGTTGTCGTTGCCGGCCCCCGTATCCAGGGAGCTGTTGCGCATGGCCCAGGCATTGGTGCTGAGGCCGCGGGCCTGGGCATGGATGCGGACGTTGTCATCGCCGGCGAGGGTCGACACGGTGGAATCGTCCAGTCCGATGGCCTCGGCGTAACCGCCGCGGTTGAGGGCAGTGGCACGGATGTCGATGCGATCAGTGCCGAGGCTGGTGCTGATGGTCTGTCCGTCGACAGCGGAGGCGGACACCGAAGGCTGGGTGCCACGGCTGCGTTGAAAGGCTCTGGCGAGGAAGTTCATGGTTAAGGGCGGGAGTGGAGCATTCGCTCTCGAACTCACTCACCATCCGCGCAATGGTTTGCCGACTCCTTGACCCGGATCAGCGTTGCCTGAGCGGTTGCTCAAGTCGTCGCGTGACCTGGATCACATCGCTGCGCTGATGCCTTCAAAACGCTGCCAGCTGAAGGCATTGAGCAGATCCGTTTCCAGGTGTGTCGGTGCTGTCCCGAGCACGGTTTTGGCCAGCAGTTCAGCGCTGATCGCGGCCAGCAGCACACCGTTGCGATGGTGACCACAGGCCAGCCACAGGCCGGCCATGGGGCTGCTCCCCAGCAGAGGTCCCTCATCCGGTGTGCAGGGCCGGAAGCCCCACCACCGTTCCATGGGTGGCCAGTTCACGGAGTCCGGCAGAAGGTCGGCCATGCCCTGTTTCAGGGTTCTCTGCCCCTGGGGGGTGAGCCCCTCGCTGAAGCCGGCCTCCGGTTCGCTGGTGGCCCCGACCACCACCAGGCCGTCCTGGCGCGGAACCAGATAGGTGCCCGGTCCGAAGATCACGCGTCGAAGTGCGCCACGTGGGGTCTGCAGCGAGAGCATCTGCCCTTTCACGGGAAATACCGGCAGTGCCGGCAGAAGCTGGCTGCTCCAGGCCCCGCTGCAGAGAACGGCTTTGGCGCAGGCCAGCACGGATTCTGTTCCCTCCGAGTCGCGGGTCCGTACGCCACTCAGGTGATCGTTGTCGGTCAGCAGTGCGAGCACCTCCACGCCCTCCTGGAACTGCACACCGCGATCGACGCAGGCGCTTTCCAGGGCCCGCATCAGCTGCCGCCGGTTGTCGATCTGCCCGTCCTGGGCAAACAGCAGTCCGGCTGTCCATGCAGAAGCGAGTCCCGGAAGTTCCTGCCGAAGCCGATCTTGATCCAGCCATTCGCCGAAGGCTGCCGTGGGATAGGCGTCTCGCTCCTCGGTGCTACGGAATGGCACCACGATGCCTGTCGATCGCAGTCCGCAGGGCAGGCCGCTGTCGGCTTCGATCTGCGCCACCCAGCTGGGGATCCGGCTCAGGCTCACCTGCCCGAGTTTCAGCAGATCGCCGCTGAGCCCTTCGGCGTGGGGCGCC
>JBGKDM010000052.1:0-5543 GCA_042954165.1 Synechococcus sp. | reverse complement strand
CTTTGGGGTCATAACTGAGCGCAGCGCAGGGTGCATCGGCCAACTGCGCAAGAATCAGAGCATGGAGACGCATGGGGAGAACCAGTCGCGCCCGCCCAAACAGGTCAGCAACCTGCTCCAGCGACTCAGCCACCACACCTGAGGAACGCTCCAGGAGTGCCTCAGGCACAACACCGAAGGTGTGAAGTTGGTCCATCAGCGACTGATCCTGGTTCTGGTGAAACGCAAGCCAGATCACAGCTGCATCGAGTTCCGCAGACAGTTGGTCCACCGCCGCGAGAAGGATGCCCCAGGTCGTCCGATCGAGAAGCGCCGTTGGACGCCAGCAGAGCACGATGCCGTCTCGATCGCGGCCAGGGTTTCGATCCATCTCCCGTCGGGGAGCGGTGTAAGCCCACACAGGATCCGCTGCCATGGCCATGGGGACCTTGAGTCCCCACCGCTCCGCCATGGCCAGAGAGGCTGGATCCCGCCAGCTGATCTGCTGAACCGCCGGCAATGTGATGCGCACGAGCAGGCGGCTGATCCGGCGACGAAGGGGGCCGAGGCCTTGCCCCCAGAGAATCACCGGCTTGGCCAGAATGCGTGCTGTGACAATCAGACTGAGGTAGTAAATCAGGCTTTTCAGACTGGTGCTGTCCTGGAGAAGGCTGCCGCCACCAAGCACCACAGCATCGGCGGCGGCCACAGCGCGAATCGCCTTGGCCAGGGAACGACGCGGCACAATCTCCACCGCTGGATGCCGGCGCCGGACGGCCTGCCCGTCATGGGCGGTGATGATCGGAGTCCAGCCCTTCGGCAGGGACTGAAGCAGCACCGCCAGCAAGGCGTCATCACCAAGGTTGTGTTCGCCGTAATACCCACAGATCAGAACAGTTCCACCATCCGTGGCTTCGTTCACCGTTTCTGAGAACCGTTGGGCATGCCCATTATTGATTGATTGCCTTGCCTAGGCTCAAACCGAATCGAATCAGGAATGCACGCTCTGTCGCTCGGCACATGGTGGATCCATGTCACCTCGGTTCTGGAATGGGTTGCGGCCATCGCACTGCTCGGCAGGAAGGCGCGGTTGGACTCTCAGCCGGCCCTGCGCTGGCTTGCCCTCGCAATGACGCCAGCCCTGATCAGTGCCATGGCCGCATGCACCTGGCATCTCTACGACAACACGGAACAGCTCCGTGGCCTTGTTGTTCTCCAGGCTGGCTGCACAGCACTCGGCAATGTTTGTCTGGCCTGCGCCGCTTGGTGGCTCCTGCGATGCGAAAGAACAGGGCGGTCGATCCATCAAGGCAATCGAGGAGCTTGAGGAATGATCAACTGGCTTCAGGGATTCAGCACGTTTGACCCTTCACCACTTTTTGCAGCCTCTTTGATTCCATATCTTGTGTTCCTTCGTTGGATCGGGCGGTGCAAGAGCATTCATCCCCTGACCCTGCTGGGGTTCCGACTGACCCTCCTTTTTGTTGGTATGACCATTGCCGCAGCGGTGGTGGCCCTTCTGGTCTTCAACAGTGAGCTGGTCGCTGTGGATGCCTTGCACGGGGGCGCCGAGGCTTTTCTGACCCTCAGCAACGCCTTGATTGTTGCCGGTTTGCTTCTGCCTGGTCCCGTTGAAGCTCAGGCGGAATCGGGTGAATAACTTTTACGAGCTTTGGTTGGATCCGGGCTGAAACCTGAAGATGAGGTGTCTCTTAAGGGTCTGCATGTTCACCCCGCTTCTGGCCATCGCTCCCGCCTCCTTCACCTGGTCCCCGAAAGTGGCCCTGGTAATGATCGTGTGCAATGTCATCGCCATTGGCATCGGCAAGGCGACCATCAAATACCCCAATGAGGGCGCAAAGCTTCCCAACGCAGCCTTCTTCGGTGGCATGGGCCATGCCGCGCTGCTTGGAACCACAAGCCTTGGACACATCATCGGTCTTGGCGCCATCCAAGGACTCGCTGCTCGCGGCGTGCTCTGAGGTCTGAATCAGCCAGAGGTTGATTCCATTTGGAATCAACCTCATCAACGACCAGTCATTGACTGGTCTTTTTTTGTCTCATGCCACAGATTCGGCTTTCCCCAGGCCGAGCGACCGTTGGTTGGCGCCGTTGAGATCGAACCGCTGCCTGATGCGTTCCATCATCTGGGGTGGCGTCAGACCAAGTTGCTCGAAACTCTGCTGAGGCGTTGCGTGATCCACGAGTTGATCCGGGATGCCGAGGCGGAACAGGGGGACCATCAGATCATGGTCGTTGAAGGATTCGAGAACGGCAGCGCCGAAACCACCAGCCAAGGCCCCTTCTTCCATCGTGACAACCTTGCCGATGCGTCGAGCCAGTGGGTGGATCAGGGCTTCATCCAGGGGCCGCAGGAAGCGCGCATCAACCACCGTTGCCTCGATCCCATCTCTACTGAGAAGGTCAGCGGTGGCCAAGGCGCGACTGACCATGGAGCCATAGGCAACGATCAGCAGGTCATCACCTCCCCTCAGGACCTCACCACGGCCGATCTCGAGGGGTTCCCAGCCTTCCTCCATCAAAGGCACACCCTCTCCTGGACCTCTGGGGATTCGAAGCGCTGTGGGGCCTGGGTGTTCAAGGCATGTCACCAGCATGCGCTGAAGTTCCGCTTCGTCACGGGGTGCCATCACCGTGAAATTGGGGATGGCACGGAAGTAGCTGATGTCGTACTGGCCCTGATGGGTCGGGCCGTCGGCTCCGACAATGCCAGCCCGGTCGAGTACGAACGTGACAGGAAGATTTTGGATGCCGATGTCGTGAATCAGCTGGTCGTAGGCACGCTGAAGAAAGGTGCTGTAAATGGCCACAACGGGTTTGAGGCCTTCACAGGCCATTCCGCCCGCAAGGGTCACGGCATGCTGCTCGGCAATCCCCACATCGACATATTGCTCGGGAATCGCTTTCTGCAGCATGTCGAGGCCGGTACCGGTGGCCATGGCTGCGGTGATCCCGATGACGCGACTGTCCTGTTCGCAGAGCTTGACCAACGTCTGACCGAAGACCTTGCTGTAGCTGGGTGGCTTGGGGGTCTTGCTGGGTCGCGCCTTGCCGGTTTCCAGATCGAAGGCTGACTGTGCGTGGTATCCCACCTGGTCAGCCTCGGCATAGGGATAACCCTTGCCTTTGGTCGTGACCACATGAACCATCACCGGTCCACCAACGCGATGCGCGGCCTGGAACGTCCGCGTCATCTCAGCGATGTCATGGCCATCAATCGGGCCCATGTAGGTGAAGCCGAGCTCCTCGAACACCGCACCCACCTTCGGCACCGCAAGGCGCCGCATGCTCTCCTTCAGACGATTCAGTTCAGGAGGGATCTCTCCACCCATGAAGGGGAGATGCTTCATGCTCTCCTCAACGCTTCCGGAAAGAAACTGCATGGGTGGGCTCAGCCTCATGCGGTTGAGGTAGGTCGACAGCGCTCCCACTGGAGGAGAGATCGACATGTCGTTGTCATTGAGAACAACGAGCAGCGGTGTCGTCGGAAGGTGACCCGCATGGTTGATGGCCTCGAGTGCCATCCCACCGGTGAGCGCTCCGTCACCGATGACAGCGACGCACTTGAAGGTCTCACCGCGTCGGTCCCGGGCGATGGCCATCCCGAGAGCCGCCGAAATCGACGTGCTCGCATGGCCAGCGCCGAAATGATCGAATTGGCTCTCACAGCGTTTCAGATAGCCGGCCACACCACCTTTCTGGCGAAGCGTGTGGAAATCGGCGTAACGGCCGGTGAGCAGTTTGTGGGGGTAGGCCTGGTGTCCCACGTCCCAGATCACCCTGTCGTGATCAAGATCCAGGGTCTGGTAGAGGGCAAGGGTCAGTTCGACGACACCCAGACCTGGGCCGAGATGGCCGCCACTGTTGGAAACGACCTCGAGATGACGCTCACGAATCTGAGCGGCGACGGCCTCCAGGTCCTGCACGGATGCACCGTGCAACTGATTCGGATGGGTCAACTCGCTCAGATGCATCCCGTCCATCGGCCGATCAGGGCAATCTACGGGGCCTTCGTCAGGAGCGGCGAGCCAAACTGACCCGATGGATCACTACCTCCCCAGGATTCTTCGTGCGCGCGTCTACGACGTGGCGAAGGAATCACCGCTTGAGCAGGCTCGCAACCTCAGCACGAGACTGGGCAACACGGTCTGGCTGAAACGGGAGGATCTCCAGCCTGTCTTTTCGTTCAAGCTCCGAGGCGCCTACAACCGGATGGTGCAGCTCAGCCCGGATGAGCTCGCACGCGGCGTGATCGCAGCCAGTGCCGGCAATCATGCTCAGGGGGTTGCACTCAGTGCCCAGACCCTGGACTGCAGGGCCGTGATTGTGATGCCGGTCACAACGCCTGACGTGAAGGTGCAGGCAGTGCGTGAGCGCGGTGCGGAGGTGGTTCTCCATGGAGACACCTATGACGAAGCCTGTGCTGAAGCCACCCGGCGCAGCGAAACGGAAGGCCTCTGCTTCATCCATCCCTTTGATGATCCGGAGGTGATCGCCGGCCAGGGAACGATCGGGATGGAGATTCTCCGTCAGATCCCGGATCCGCCTGATGCCATCTACGTGGCCGTCGGAGGCGGCGGTTTGATCGGCGGTGTCGCCGCTTACATCAAAAGCCTCTGGCCTGATGTGGAGGTGATCGGGGTCGAACCCCACGACGCCGCTGCCATGACCCTGTCCCTCGAGGCGGGTGAACGGATCCGTCTACCCCAGGTTGGTCTCTTCGCTGATGGTGTGGCTGTGCGGCAGGTGGGAGAAAACACCTTCGCCCTGGCTCAGCGCTATGTGGACACGATGGTGACGGTGGGAACCGACGAGATCTGCGCGGCGATCAAGGACGTGTTCGAGGACACCCGTTCCATTCTTGAACCCGCCGGAGCGCTCGCTGTGGCCGGTTTGAAAGCCGATGTCGCCCGTCGTGGCCTCCAGGACAAATCGTTGGTGGCGATTGCCTGCGGAGCCAACATGAACTTCGACCGCCTTCGCTTTGTGGCCGAGCGAGCGGAACTCGGTGAGGAACGCGAAGCGATGCTGGCTGTTCAGATTCCTGAGCAGGCTGGAAGCCTGCGTCGCCTCTGCGAGTGTCTGGAGCGACGCTCCTTAACCGAATTCAGTTACCGGATGGGGGATGGTCCTCAGGCCCAGATCTTCATGGGCGTGCAGGTGCAGAACCATGACGATCGCCGTGAGCTGATCAACCAACTCCAGGGCCAAGGGTTCTCCTGCCAGGACCTCAGCGACGACGAGCTGGCGAAGGTGCACCTCCGGCACATGGTGGGGGGGCGACTGCCGGCTTCAGCAGGTGATCCGGCTGATCAATGTCTCGAGCTGCTGTATCGCTTCGAATTTCCTGAACGGCCAGGCGCTCTGATGACCTTCGTCACAGCCCTCAGACCGGAATGGACCATAAGCATCTTCCACTACCGAAATCATGGTGCTGATGTCGGTCGCATCGTGGTGGGTGTGCTCGTGAAACCCTGTGATCTCGAGAACTGGAATACCTTCCTCCGCGATGTGGGTTACCAGAGCTGGGAGGAAACGGGCAA
>JBGKDM010000051.1:0-3179 GCA_042954165.1 Synechococcus sp. | reverse complement strand
TGCTGGCGGCACACTGGCTTGCGGGTCTGAACTGGTCCGTCGCTGCTGTCTACAGCGCGATTGTCCTGGCGACAGGCCCCACTGTGGTGACGCCTCTTGTTCAGCAGATTCGGCTGGCTTCTCCCCTCGGGGATGTTCTGGAGGCGGAAGGGCTTGTCCTCGAGCCTGTGGGTGCGGTGCTGGCCCTGCTGTTGCTGGAACTGGTGCTCGGCAACCTCCACGGCTGGCGGGAGCTGGCCTATGGACTGCTGGCTCGACTCGGTGGGGGTGTTCTCATCGGCATGGCGGCTGGATGGCTGTTGTCCGAGGCTTTGCGACGGCTGCGTCCCGATCCTTCGGTCGGTCTGCGGCTTCAGATCACCCTCGGCGTGTTGTTTCTGATGTTCGGCCTCTGTGAATGGCTGCTGCCGGAATCGGGGCTACCCGCTTCCGTCGCGGCGGGCGTCGTGGTCGGTCGCCGTCCTTCCACGCAGGCGGCGCAGTTGGATGAGGTTATCCGTGAGCTGGCGAGCCTCTCGATCACGATGCTGTTCCCGTTGCTGGCGGCCGACGTGTCATGGGCCGAACTGAGTCCCTTGGGGTGGGGTGGAATCAGCTGTGTGCTGGTGCTCATGCTTGTGGTTCGACCGGTTGCCGTGGGTCTCGCCACAATCGGTCAGCCCCTGGACTGGCGCCAGAAGCTGTTCATGGGCTGGCTGGCCCCAAGGGGGATCGTTACAGCGGCGGTTGCTTCGCTGTTTGCGATCCGCCTGGAGCAGGCCGGGGTCCTCGGGGCCGGCAGGCTCCAGGGGCTTGTCTTTCTCACCATCCTGATGACGGTCGGACTCCAGGGGTTGACCGCACTCCCTCTGGCCCGTTTCCTCGGCCTTGAAGACCCCAGTGGGGATCGCAGCAGTGCAACTCAGGAGGGTGGTTCAGAGGCAGCGTCTCAGTCGCTCTCGATCGTGACCAAGTCGGGCCAGTAGGGACCAGGTGGTCATGAGGTCAGGCCCCTGCAGCTTGCCGAGCAGGGCAGCGCGGAGGGTTTTCATCAACAGACCTTTCTTGACACCCGCGTCCTTGACAGCCGTCTTGAGCAGTTCCTGACCGTGCGAGAGGTCGAGTCCATCCCAGGGATCCGCATCAAGGCGATTCAGAAGGGCTTCAAGTGCCGGTTTGGCCCCCTCAAGATCAAGCTGTGCCTCGGCATCGCTCTCGAGCGGTGGCTCGACGAAGAACGGAGAGGCCTGGGCGACCCCATCCTTCAGCAGGGTGAGTGACGGTCCAAGAAGCTCTGCCAGAGCCAGAGCCCAGCCTTGGTCGCCGGGAACCGACCAGCCTTCTGCATGCCACAGGGGAAGGAGGGCATCCAGGAGCTGCTGTCCCGTCCATGCATGCAGGACCTGGGCGTTCAGCCAGTTCAGCTTGTCCCAGTCGAAGCGGGCCCCCGCCTTGTTGACTCTCTCGAAGCTGAACACGTCTGCGGCTTCCTGGAGCGTGAAGCGTTCGTCCATTCCCTCAGGTACCGACCATCCCAGCAGGGTCATGTAGTTGGCAATGGCGTTGGGTGTGTATCCCATCGCCCGGAAATCATTGATGGATGTCACGCCATCGCGCTTGGAGAGCTTTCGGCCTTCCGCATTGAGGATCAAAGGGGCATGGGCGAACTCAGGCCGCGGCAATCCAAGGGCTGCGTAGAGAAGCAACTGCTTGGCGGTGTTCGCGATGTGGTCTTCACCCCGGATCACATGGCTGATCGCCATGGCCGCATCATCGACCACAACCACGAGGTTGTAGAGCGGATCACCGATCTGGTCAGCAGGTGCGCGGCGCGCCACAACCATGTCTCCACCGAGATCGGACCCTTTCCAGCTCATCGGGCCGCGGACCAGATCATTCCATCGAATCTCCTCGCTGTCGTCGATGCGGAAGCGAATGACGGCTTCACGGCCCTCGGCCTTGAAGGCGGCCTCTTGGTCTGCGGTGAGGTTGCGATGACGGTTGTCGTAGCGCGGAGCCTGGTTGCTCGCCTTCTGCTGCTCACGCATGGCCTCGAGCTCGGATTCCGAGGCGTAACAGCGGTAAGCCAGTCCTCGGTCGAGGAGGGTCTGAATCGCAGCGCGATGGTCATCGACCCTTGCGCTCTGGATCACCGGTTCCTCGTCCCAGTCGATCCCAAGCCATTGCAGGCCTTCGAGAATGTTCTGGGTGTATTCCGGTTTGGAACGCTCCTTGTCGGTGTCCTCGATTCTCAGGAGAAAGGACCCTCCAAGATTCCGGGCATACAGCCAGTTGAAAACAGCGGTCCGAGCTGTTCCGATGTGAAGGGTGCCGGTTGGACTTGGAGCCAAACGAACGCGAACCGACACAGCGTCTCGATGATTGAAAACGGGACCGACGGGGCTCGAACCCGCAACTTCCGCCGTGACAGGGCGGTGCTCTAACCAATTGAACTACGGTCCCAGGTACAACCTCTCAGAAGAAACTTCTGAGGTCGCCCTGTGTCGCTTCAGCGACTTAGAAAGTATCGGCCTCAGCCCTGCCCTCCGTCAACCAACTGGTTGGTTTTGTGCCGAGTGGTGGGGATTTCGGTGCGGATTGTGGTGGCGGCGAGATCGCGGTCACCGCCGGATCCAGGGGTGCATGGAGGCAAAAAAAAGCCCCGCATCAGGGCGGGGCAGAATCATCAAACAAAATTGCTGTCAGGGACGGAATCCGGCCGGTTCAATCAGGCGGACCTGATTTCCCCGTGCGGTGAACTCACGGCCCTGGTCACTCTGAACGACCACGCGGCCACCAGACTTGACACGGATGACCCGAGCTCGAACCCAGCCAAGAGCGGCTGATTCGAGCACCTTCACGACATCACCAGGTTGAAGATCTAACTCCATGCTCGAACTCGGAAAAGTGCATGAGGGGACATCGGACGCGCCGTGGAGGACTCGAACCCCCGACATCAGGTTTTGGAGACCTGCGTTCTACCAACTGAACTAACGGCGCAAGGCGATGAACCCCTCGACCACTGCATAACAGTGGTGTTTGGACTGGTTGAGGCCGAGGCCTCAGCGGTCGAAGCGCTGCTTCACACGCGTGGCCTTGCCCACCCGGTCTCGCAGATAGAAAAGCTTCGCCCTGCGAACTTTACCGCGACGCTCGACCTTGATGGAGGCCACCTGAGGGCTGTGAAGCATGAAAACCCG
>JBGKDM010000050.1:0-3365 GCA_042954165.1 Synechococcus sp. | reverse complement strand
TTGACGGAGCGTTTCGAGGCTGTGGGTGGTGATGTGGAGTCACTGACCAGTGACCCCAGGTTCATGCAGGGTGTCCGTGATGTGGCGATCGGACTGGGAGCGTTCTTTCAGGAGTTGTACCCGGCCCAGACCGCCAAGCCCTAGACAGCATTGATGGCGTCCATGGCGATGGCCGCGATGGCCTGATCGCTGGCCTTCGGTAGTTGCACGTACTTGCCACCGGCGGATTCCGCCAGATCCTTGCCCATGCCGCTTCCGATGAATTTGCGCTCGGTGTCGATCACCAGGAGCTTGATTCCGAGCATCCGGTAGCGCGCGGCCACATCCAACACCTCCTGCTTGAGGTCCGGCTTCTCCTCGCCATCGAGGATCGGCTGTCCCAGGGAGGTGCTCAGCGGCACGTTGCCTCTGCCGTCGGTGATCGCGACCACAACCACCTGGCCGAGATCTCCTGTGGCAAGGGCATTCGCCCCCACCCTGGCAGCCTGGGTGAGGCCGTGGGCGAGGGGGGATCCACCGCCGCAGGGCATCGACTCCAAGCGTCGCCGTGCTGCAGTGATCGATCGCGTCGGCGGAAGCAGCACTTCGGCCTGGTCACCCCGGAATGGAATCAGGGCCACTTCGTCGCGGTTCTCGTAGGCCTCCGTGAGCAACCGGATCACGGCTCCCTTCGCGCTCTGCATGCGGTTGAGCGCCATCGATCCGCTGGCATCGACCAGGAAAATCACCAGTGCCCCCGATTGACGCTGCAGGAGTTTGGCCCGCAGATCCGATTCCTCAACAATCACCTTGCGATCAGGCTGGCGGGCCCTGCGCGGTTTCTGATAAGGAGCAGCTGCCCGCAGGGTCGCATCCACGGCGATGCGTCGGACCGGTCCACGGGGAAGAATCGGCTTGACATACCGACCGCGGCTGTCACTCAGCACCACCGAGCGGCTGCCGCTGTTGCCGCTTTTTGCCTTGGCGGAGGAAAACAGCAGCAGATCGGGATCGATCGCCACGGCTTCCGGGTCCAGCATGAATTCCTCAGGGACGGAGGGTGGTGCCTGATCGTCCTCGCTGTCGTCGTCGTTGCCCTCGTCAGCGTCCTGGTCGCTGTTGTCCTCGGGTGGGTTGTCGGCGTCATCCCCCGAATCCTCCGGTGGTTCCGGCGGCGGTGGCTGATCTTCGGCGTTCTGTTCGCCGCTCTCCGGCGGCGGTGGCGGTTGCTGATCCTGGGGCGGCGGGGGCTCCATCTGCTCGTCCTGGGGTGGCAGCTGCAGGGCACGCGGTGCGATCACCAGGCGAACGGCCACCTGGAGGTCATCGGCTTCCACCCGGTCGCGACCACTCAGAGCGGCGTGCGCCTTGGCGACCCGAACCGCGTACAGCTCTGAACGGTGACCCTCCACACCGCCGCGAATTGCTTCGGTGACCAGGTACTCAACCTGTTCGCCACTGATCCGCACATCCGGCAGCCATTGACGTGCCAGCAGCAGCTGGGTCGCCAGTGCCTCGGTTTCCTCGCCCCACTTCTCCGCGAAGCTGCGGCTGCACTGGCCATGGGAGAGCACCGCCTCGGTGATCTCAACCCGTTGCTCGGTGCTCACCAGCTGGTCGGCAGACAGTGCGATCGCGAAGCGATCGAGCAGGTGATCGCGGACCGCGCCTTCCTCCGGGTTGTAGGTGGCAATCAGCAGTGGGCGGCAGGGGTGGCTGAGGCTCAATCCCTCCCGCTCCACCTGGTTCTCACCACTGCCCACAGCCGCCAGCATCAGGTTGACGATGCCGTCATCCAGCAGGTTGAGCTCGTCGACGTAGAGCACGCCACGGTGGGCTTCCGCCAGGAGCCCCGGCTGGAACACAGCACTGCCGCTCGACAGGGAAGCGGCAACATCCACGGCACCGACGAGCCGATCTTCGGTGATGCCCAGCGGGATCTGCACGAAGGGTGCCGGCAGCACGCGGGTGGGAAGCTCGCCTGCCGCATCCCCACGGTCGGCCACGGTCTTCCGGGCGACCTCATCCCATTCGTCCGGGCGTTGGGGGTCAAGATTGCGGCCTGCCGTGCCCTCGATGTCGAGCACGTCAATGGGCGGCAGCAGGGCGTGAAGGCCCCGAGCCAGAACTGACTTTCCGGTGCCGCGTCCCCCCGCGATGATGACGCCGCCGAGGCCCGGATCAACCGCCGCGAGCAGCAAGGCGAGCTTCAGCGTTCCATGGCCGGTGATGGCGGCGAGAGGGAAGGCGCGTGCGGCCTGATCCTGCGCTGCACTGCTGACCACTCCTGCTGTCGCTGCCACACCTCCTGACACCATGAACGTTTCCAGGTTCTCTGCGTGAGCGCCAGTCTCGCTGATCAACCCGGGTGCCTGGCGGTCGCTCTCGGTGCCAATCTCTCGAGTCCGGTGGGATCTCCTCTGCAGACCCTCCAGGCTGTGCGCCCGCGCCTTGAGCGGCTGCTGGCCGACTGGTCCCCTGAAACCCTTCGGTTTCAATGGTCTCCGCTGCTGGAAACCGCCCCTGTGGGAGGGCCTTCCGGCCAACCTGCGTACCTCAATGCCGTGCTGCTGGCTGTGGGTCTGATCCAACCCCCCCAGAACGACAGGGCCCTGGCGTTGCTCCAGGCTCTGCATGCTCTGGAGCGGGACTTCGGGCGCGACCGCGGCCGGGAGGAGCGTTGGGGACCCCGCAGCCTTGACCTTGACTTTCTCTTCTGGGATGCGTTGCGGATGGAGCATCCCCTGCTGGTGCTTCCCCATCCCCGACTGCACCTGCGCCCCTTCGTGCTGGAACCGCTGCTGGCTGCGATGCAAGGGTCCGCGCGCTGGGAGTCCTGACCCCTACCCCGGTCGATCGGGGTGGAGGTCAATCACCCGATCCGCCAGTGCGAGCAGGTCTGGATCGTGCGTGCTCACCATCACCAGCCGTTCATCAGCCCGGGAGCGAATCACGTGTCTGACCTCCTGTGCTGACTCGGCATCGAGGAACGCCGTTGGCTCGTCAAGAATCTCCACCGGCAGGTCCCGCAACCAGGCGCGAAGCAGTCCCAGGCGGTGCACTTCGCCCCCTGAAAACGGGGTCTCCGCCAGCGACATCGGGGCGTCCAGCCCCTGCGGACGCTGTTGAAGATGGCCCAGGCCCAGCCGCTGCAGCCAGGTCTCGATCTCGTCAGTCGACCGGTCGCTGCCCAGCAGCAGGTTGTCACGCAGGCTGGCTTCAAACAGAACGGCGTTCTGGGGGGCGTAGGCGATCAACTGGTGCAGCTGGCGGGCACCGTCAGGGCCCGCCAGCGCGCAGACCCTGGTGCCGGTGTTGATTCGCCAGCGGCTCTGGTCTTCATCCAGCAGTCCGCAGACTCGGTCCAGGCAGCTGGTTTTACCGGC
>JBGKDM010000049.1:0-6409 GCA_042954165.1 Synechococcus sp. | reverse complement strand
CGCCAGGGGCCTCTGAAGCAGCAGCAATGTCTTGAGCGAGGGGTCAGCCTTCTTGGCTTCCTGCAGCACGCCGAGACCCGATCCTTCTTCAAGCCTGTCGGTGCAGATCAGAAGGCTGGGGCGTTGCTGCTGAATGTGGAGGACGAGCTCTGTCTGCGTGGTGGCGGCCCCAATCAGGGGCGAGAGCCCCTCCATCCAGCTGACCAGGGATGCCAGAAGCATGCGGTCACCACTGCCAAGCAGGGTGCGGCTTCGCTCCAGAAGGCCATGGCCCCGGCGACTGCGCTCCTGCAGGGTGGGAATCAGGCGGGTGAGGTCCACATTGGCAACCGCTGTTCCCCCTGCATGCTGATGCCCATCCAGGGGCGTGGATCCGCACTGTTAGGGATCGGTGGAATTGGTCAGACTCGTCAGGACCCGCAGCATGGGCACCTGATGGCGTTCTTTGAATCCGAAATCGTTCAGGAGGAGGCCAAGCGGCTCTTCAGTGATTATCAACAGCTGATGCAGCTCGGCTCGGATTACGGCAAGTTCGATCGTGAGGGCAAGAAGAAATTCATCGACACGATGGAGGAGCTGATGGGGCGCTACCGCGTGTTCATGAAGCGGTTTGAACTCTCGGAGGATTTCCAGGCCAAGCTGACCGTGGAACAGCTGCGGACACAGCTCAGCCAGTTCGGCATCACGCCTGAGCAGATGTTCGAGCAGATGAATCAGACACTCGAAAGGATGAAGAGTCAGCTCGATCAGACATCGGCCTGAACGTCCGTCTGTGGGGTTGGGAGGCAGAGGCCCCGTACGATCCGCTCTGCATCTCCATCCGCAGCTCGCCATGTCGTCAATGCCGCACACCCTGCCGAGCTGGCTCGCGCGCGGCATGGCTGATCTCTTTCCTGCCGGCGATCCTGACGATGCCGATCAGGCGTTGACCGCCCGATTGGCGGCCGCAGAGAAGGAAGGCCGGCCCCTTCGCATCAAGCTGGGCATTGATCCCACCGGCAGCGACATCCATCTGGGTCACAGCATTCTCTTCCGCAAGCTGCGGGCCTTTCAGGATGCTGGCCATACGGCAGTGCTGATCATCGGTGACTTCACGGCACGCATCGGTGATCCCACCGGCAAAAGTGCGACCCGGGTGCAGCTCACCAAGGAGCAGGTGGATGCCAATGCCACCACCTACCTGAAGCAGCTCGGCCAGGGGCGGCCCAAAGAGCGCTCTCTTCTGGATTTCGAAACGCCGGGGCGTCTGGAGGTCCGTCGGAACAGCGAGTGGCTTGAAGGTCTTGATCTCCCTCAGGTGATTGCTCTGCTGGGGACGGCAACGGTCGGTCAGATGCTGGCCAAGGATGATTTCTCCAAGCGCTATGGCAGCGGGACGCCGATCGCGCTGCATGAATTCCTCTACCCCCTGCTGCAGGGCTACGACTCCGTCGCCGTGGATGCCGATGTGGAGCTTGGCGGCACCGATCAGAAGTTCAATGTGGCCATGGGCCGCGACCTGCAGCGTCATTTCGGCCAGCGCACCCAGTTCGGCATGTTGCTGCCGATCCTTGTCGGGCTCGATGGCGTCCAGAAGATGAGCAAGAGCCTCGGCAACGTGGTGGGCCTTGAGGATGATCCCCTCTCGATGTATTCCAAACTCGAGAAGGTCGGCGATGCCGCGATCAGTGACTACGTGACGTTGTTGACCGATCTGGATCTGGAGACCTTGCCGGAGAATCCGCGGGAGAAGCAGAAGGCCATGGCACTGGCCGTGACCGCCAGCCGCCACGGCCACGAGGCTGCAGCGAAGGCGCAGCAGGATGCAGCCAGCCTGGTGGGGGGGCGTGGCGACGCAGAAGCGGATGTCCCCGAGGCGTCGCTGGCGGATGTGAATTTCCCTGCCAAGGCCTTTTATCTGCTCAGTGCTGTCGGGATCTGTGCCAGCAGCAGCGATGCCCGCCGCCAGATCAAGGGCGGTGCCGCCCGCCTGGAAGGAGAGAAGATCATCGACCCCAATCAGGAGTTCGCTTCTGCGGCCGAGCTGGAGGGCAAGGTGCTGCAGCTCGGCAAGAAGACGTTCCGGCGGTTGGTGGCGTGAGCAGGATGGGGTGAGTGTGTCCCCCTGCCTTGGCCCCGTCGCTTTCCTCTGACCCTGCCGATCGGATCATCGTGGCTCTCGATGGCATGGCTCCCGACCAGGCGCTGACGTTTGCCGCACAGGTGGAAGGATTGCGCTGGGTGAAGGTGGGGCTTGAGCTGTATGTGCAGGCCGGCCCTGACGTGGTGGCGCAGTTCAGGGCGCTGGGCCTGCGGGTGTTTCTCGATCTCAAATTCCACGACATTCCCGCCACCATGGCCGGTGCGTGCAGGCGTGCCGCGTTGCTTGGGGCTGAGCTGATCACGGTCCATGCCTGCGCGGGCAGCGACGCGCTGCGGGCGGCGCAGTCAGCGGCTGAGGATGCTGCGCACCAAGCCGGGATCAACGTGCCCACATTGCTGGCGGTGACGGTGCTCACGAGCTGGAATGAGACGCGGCTGCAGCAGGAACTGGCCATCACCCAGGGGCTGACGCAGCGTGTTCCAGCTCTGGCCGCCCTGGCTGCGGATGCTGGGATCGGGGGCTGTGTCTGCTCAGCCCATGAAGCAGCAACACTCCGCGCTCAGCATCCGCAGCCCTTTGCGCTGGTGACCCCAGGCATTCGTCCGCGAGGCAGCTCCCTTGGCGACCAGGCCAGGGTGATGGGGCCCGCCGAAGCTCTGGTTTCTGGTGCCAGTCAGCTGGTGATCGGACGTCCGATCACAAAGGCGGAGGACCCGAGTGCCGCCTTCGCGGCCTGCTGTGGCGAGATCGCCACCTGATCGCGACCTGACAGCGCTGCGCGCGGTGATCAGCTTTTTGGTTGTCCCAGACGGGGTTCCGTTCCGGCCGCAATCCGCTTCAGGTTGCTGCGATGACGCCAGATCACCAGTGCCATGGCCACCACGGCCACCGTCAGATTGGCAGTGTTGGGACTGGGACCGGCCGCCATCAGCAGGGGCAATGCCATGGCGGCCACCACACTGGCGAGGGAGACGATGCGCGACAACGACAGGGTGGTGAGGAAGAGCCCGAAACAGGCCAGGCCGACGGGCCAGGCCAGGCCGAGGAACAGTCCGAAGCCGGTGGCGACGGCCTTGCCCCCCTTGAAGCCGAGCCACAACGGCCAGATATGACCTGCCAGTGCGGCCAGACCCGCCATCACCTGCAGCCAGTTGTTCAGTCCATCGCTGAGGTTCGTGCTCAGCGATGCCGCCAGCAGAACCGCCGCAGCACCTTTGGCGACATCAATCAGAAACACAATCAGCGCTGGACCCTTGCCGACCTGCCGAAGCACATTCGTGGCGCCTGTGGAGCCTGAGCCCAGGTCACGCAGGTCGATGCCTTTGCACCAGCGGCCTGCCAGATAACCGCTCGGCGTGGATCCGAGCAGATAGCCCAGCAGCAGGATGAGAAGGAAGAGGCCCATCAGAGCAGATCGTCGTCAATCATCAGTTCGTCCGGCTGGGCTGCGAAGGCCAGCCAGAGCGGAAACTGAAGCACAGGGATGTCAACGGCGCGCTCGGCGGCATCAATCAGGATCAGGGGCACCTCGCCGCGTTCCTCCAGACGGTCGGCACGTTCGACCAGCGCATCACCGCGGTCAAACAGCACAATCCCGCTGTTGGGCCCGAAGTCCTCGCGGTCGAGCCCAAGGCAGTCCTGAAGGCCGCGGCGCCACTCCCCGAGGCGTTCGGGTTGTCCGGCCAGGATCAGGGCCTGGAACTGGTCCCCGTAGAGATCTCCGATCACGGAAATCAAGGCGGAGGCCACCAGAACATTGCGGGGCCTGCTCCCACGGCTGGCCTGAGCGCCACGCCCCCCTTGGTTGAAAAACCAGTCTTCCAGGAGACCGACGTCGCTGCCATCCAGGCTGCGACGCAGTTTCCAGGGGCCGGCATAGAAGTCGGGTTGCTGGAGGAACCGCTGAAGGCTCGTGCGGATCAGCTCCTCATCCGGGCGGAAGGTGTCAGCGACGGCAGGGGGCGGCGGTGCGTTCTCCTCAGTGGCGTTCTGCGGTGCGGTCGCCTGATCCAGGGGCGAGGGCTGCACGACCATCGGCTGCACGACCAGCTCCAGGCTCTCCACCGATTGGGCCAGGTCCTGGAGGGCTCCGCCCAGATACTCCTGGAAGCCCTTGACTCGCCGGGCGATGGCATCGGACTGACCAGCGAAGGACTGCTTGAGCTCGGATTCGAGCTCCTGCTTGCGCCGGCTCAGATCATCGATGTCCTTCTGGAGCTGAGCGCGGCGCTCGATCAGCTCTGCCGTGGCCAGTCTGGTCCAGTCATCGGGGGAGCCTTCCGTGGTTGGGGCGTCGTCGGCCCCGGAGGAGCCGGCCTGGCTGTCGTCCGAGGAGAGGTCCACTGCTTTCTCAGGCTGGTCTTCCTTGCCCTCGGCCTGATCCACGGCCGGTGGATGGGATGTGGGCCCGAGATTGCCGTTGCTCAGGAGTTCGTCTGCCATAGGTCGGGTCAGGACGGATCGGTGCCGGTGGCGTTGTGTTCCAGATTGCCAACCCGGGCTTTCAGTTGCTCGCGTAGTTCCTTGGCGTTGAACAGCACAGGGATGAGATGGGGACTTTTGCGCTCACGGAAGTAGAGCACCGCTGGAAAGCCATCCCAGAACAGACGCCAGCTCATCCAGTCGTCATAGGGGAAGCGTCTCAGCTCCTGACTTCCCCGCCAGACGATCAGGGCGTTCTGTTCGAACTCAAGCCTCAGGCTGTAGCTCTGCACGAGCAAGGCCAGGGCGATCAGGCTGTTGATCAGGGTTGGCCAGGGGTGCAGGGGAAGTGGGAGCAGTGCTGGTCCCAGCACGAAAATGAGCAGTGGCAGCCTCGGGCTCGGCGCGATGCTGACGGGGCGGGACGGTTGTGGTGCGCCGGAGGGCATGGGACTAACGGGGTGGATTGGGGTGCGACATCAGCCGAACAGAATCTGGGTGAGCAGAACGTCCATCAGGGCAACGGTGACCAGGATCATCACGACCGAGCCGGTGGTGCTGGTGCCCACCTCCTTCGGGCCTCCTGATGTGGTCAGTCCCCATCCGCAGGAGAGGATCGCGATCTGAAGCCCGAACACGATCGCCTTGATCAGCATGAACGGCAGATCATCGGGCTGCATCCAGGTGCGAACGGAATGCCAGAACACCTCGGGCGGAATGTTGTAGAACTCCGTGCTCGTCAGCTGACCGGCCCAGACCGCCACGCCGAAGAACAACAGGCACTGGATCGGTGCCATCACCACCATGGCGATCAGCCTCGGCACCACCAGGTACTCCACCGGATCGGTGCGCAGCATGGTGATCGCATCGATCTGCTCGGTCACTTTCATGGTGCCGAGCTGGGCGGCATAGGCCGTTGCCACCTTCCCGGTGAGAAGTGTGGCGGTGAGGAGAGGGGCGATCTCCCGCGCGAGGCCGATGGCGAGCACCCCGCCCACGGTGGCGCCTGCGCCCATCTCACTGAGCTCAGCGGCAACCTGGATGTTGAACACTGAGCCGGCAGCGATCCCCGTGATCAGCACGATCAGAAAGCTGCCGGGGCCGGCCTCCATCAGTTGGTCCAGGAGGTCGACGGTGTTGATTTTCCCCCGGGCTGCCGCTGAAACGGCCTGCCCCCCGATCAGCAGGCTGCTGCCCAGTCGGCGTAACCAGCGGGGGGATCTCATCGGCGGAGGCTGCGGGTCATGGATGGCTGAGGTGCGCACCTCGGTCGGGCCAGCGTCGCATCACCACCAGGCCGAGAGTCACCAGTCCAGCTGGAATCAAGCCCATGCAGAGGCGGATGGCAAGCAGGGCCGTCGGCGGTTGCTCGATGAAGCTGAGGGCACCGCTGCAGGAGTGGCTCGACAGGTATCCCGTCAGCGACAGCAGGCTTCCAAACACCGACATGCTCAGGCCGATGATCAGCTTCTGTCCCAGGATCATCCAGGCTGTATACATCCCCGCCGGCCGGGACGGATCGGCGTCAATGGCATCGGGAAGGAGAGACCAGGGGATCAGGTAAGCGGTTGCAGCGCTGACTCCCACCAGGGCGATCAGCCCGATCAGGGGCGTGTAGGCCGCGGCGCCAGCGCCATGGCGCAGCGGCGGGAAGACCATGGACAGGAGGCAAGCGACGATCCACAGGAGGCTCCCCCAGCGCAGAGCCACCAGTCGGCCCCAGCGGTTGGACACCACACTCCAGATCTGAAGGCCAAGCAGGGCGCTGATCTGGAACGGCAGAAGAATCCAGGTGGCGATCCCTGGAGCCACGTGGATGACCTGAACCAGCCAGATCAGAGCGACGACCTGCATCAGCTGCAATCCGAACCAGAGAAGGAGATACAGCCCAAGCACCTTCAGGAA
>JBGKDM010000048.1:0-3265 GCA_042954165.1 Synechococcus sp. | reverse complement strand
TGTTGGCCGCCCTTCCGGGAGCAATCACGATCTGATGATGCTCGTCAGGAGAGACGGATAGAAAGATGAGATCCTGCGGTGTCTGGCCCAGTTGCGTGACTCCAGCACGGTCAGTGATCTGAAATCCCAAAACCCTGCAGTAGAAGGCTGCGAGTGCTTGCGCGTCATGGGCAAACAGGCCCATATGGGAGAACGACACCTTGAGGGGTAAGGAGGTTGTCATGGACGTGAGCATCGTCAAAACAGGCATAGCCACAGGACACGCGCCTTACAGGCCTTCGCAGGCCGCGTGATGGCAGGAGGATGGGGGCCTAAGGAAGAAAGTCAGCGACGTTCAGGTCGGGTCGTTTCAGGAGTGCAAACACTGTGCCGGCATTGCCCCGGCAGATTCGCAGCTGTTCATCAAGCACGGTGATGTCGAGCCAGGCGGGAAGGCTCTGCTGCACTTCTCGCAGAAGTTGTGGCTGGCCAAGCGCCATCAGCTTCGGGCCAACCCAGCCGCCACGACGGAAGTGAACTCCAATGCGTTGTTGATCGATCGGTGTCAGATCGGCCTGCACGCGGATCGACCCGAGCGAACCCAGCGGCCCTTGAAATCTCAGCAGATTGCACCCTTGTCCCCGGGCTGGATCCAGCACCTGAAGATTGTCCAGCCAAGGGGTGTGGCGAAGCCAGGGCTGGCTTGAACTGCTCCAGCGCAGGTCCCAGACGCCGCGTAGCAGCTCTAGGTCACGGCCCAGGTTGGCGGGGTGCATCGATTCGACTGCAGCCAGGAGTTGCGGAAGCTCTGGATCCCTTGGGTTACTTCGCAGAAGCCGTACCAGGGCTTCCCGCTCGCTCGGCATGGTTATCACCAGGTGCATTGGGTCAATGCTGTCGAATTCGCATGGCGATGACCGTGCGATTCGCGTCTGCATGGATCCCTTTGTTCCCCTGGGTGTTCACCCAGGAGCGGAAAAGAAGCCCTTGGATTGGAGGAACAGCCCGATGGCGATCAGCGGTCCGAAGCCAGCCACCAGCAGGGTGATCTTCAGGCGAAGGGGCGACACCTGCTGCTGGCTCTGTTTCAGGGGCATGGGCCCTTAGTGATTCAGTTGTGCTGAGTCTGCCTGTTGGATCGATCGGGCTGCGGCTTTGAGCACCAGGACCGGGTTCATCGGGGCCAGGCGCGTGCCGTCAGCCAGCGGTTGACCTCGCCAGGCCTGGTGCTGACTCACGCTCACCTCCAGGCTTGCGTCCTCCAGCAGTGGCCTCAGCTCTGCCAGAGCCTCAACCGTGGCCAGGGGGATCACCACGATCCCCCCTGGATTCAGTCGTTGAATCACCTGGGTGAGAAGCTCCGTTCTCTCCCTGCCGCCACCACCGATCAGCACCCGGTCGGCTTTGCTCAAGGCAGGAGGGATCCCTGTTTGGAGCAACGCCAAGGCATTCCCCTCCAGGACCGCTGCGGGCTGCACCCCCAGGCGGCGGGCGTTCTCCTGGATCAAGGCGGCGCCTCCACCTCGTTTTTCAATCGCCAGCAACTGAAGATCCGGTCGCAGGCGCAGCGCTTCGAGGCCGATGCTGCCCGTGCCGGCCCCCAGGTCCCACAGCACCCCTTCCGACGGCAGCTCAAGGTCCGCCAGGAGCTGAATGCGCGTTTCCCGTTTGGTCATCAGTCCTGGACGGTCGTTGTGCTGCAGATACAGCCCGTCCTCGATGCCGAAGAGGGGGCATTGGTCCGGTGAAGGCAGGTGGCTTGGCTGCGCGAGCAGCACCACCAGATGCAATGGGTTGAGATCGCAGGGCACCGCTGTGCCGGGAATCAGGCAGCTGACACGTTCATCAGGATGACCAAGGGCCTCAAAGAGCCACAGGGTGTAGGCCTCCTCAAGACCGCTGCTGCGCAGAATCCGGCGCACATCCTCCACGCCACCACGGCTTGGATCGGTGAGCACGGCCAGTTCCTTGGGCCGTTTCTGCAAGGCCGCTGATAAAGACAGTGGATCCCGACCGTGAAGGCTGATCCACTGGGCGTCCTGCCAGGGGCGACCAAGACGGGAAAAGGCCAGTTGGAGTGAACTGGGAGCCGCGTGGAAGCGGAGGCGCTCATCTCCCAGGCGTTGCCTCAGGCTGCGGCCGATGCCGAACCAGAGCGGGTCACCACTGGCCAGAACAACGGCCTTGGCAGAGAGGGGAAGTGTCTGCAGGGCTGTGCAGAGCGCTTCGGGTGCATCACTGCTGATTCGTTTCTGGCCGGACGGCGTTGCTGCCCAAGCCTCAAGGGCCGGAAGCAGGCGTTTCGGCGCTGCGATCAGATCTGCGTCTCGCAGCATCTGCTGGTGGACCGCCGCAAGGCTCTGCGGCGCGCCGGCATCCGTGCCGATCACATCGATCATGCAGTCATTCTGCTCTGGGCTCCCGGACAGTCACGCGTGTGTGGGATTGCCTGATCAATCTCCGCCCCAACAGAGCAGCTGTTTTTGGGCTGATCCCACATACACGTGATGTCGCCATCACTGCCCGAACGCCACCTGACAAGCGGCATTGAGCAGTTGGGCTTCGTTGCTGTCGCGCGGTGCACCTCCATTCAGGGTCCCCTGCCTGCAGTTGGCGCTGTAGCGCACAGTGTCGTAGCCGTTGTCAGCCTCAAAGGTGACGACATCGCCGCTGGCGGTAACGCTGGGGTAATAGAGCGAATAACTCGACTGCGGGACCACGATGTAACTCACCTGGTTGCTCTGGGCAGAGTTCACCAGACTGTTGATCACACCAAAGGTGGCCATTCCGGCGATCCCCCACGCAGCGGCCCTGCCGGGATACCAGCCCCAGTTGTTCCAATAGGAGCTGCCGTACCAGCCTGAGTTCCAGGGGCGGTTGTTGTACCAACCACTGTTGCTGTACCAGCCGTTGCCATAGCGATCCCAGTTGTTGACCGCCTTCCGGTAGGTGTCATTACGGGTCTTGACGCGATCCGTGCGGTTGGTCTGACGGGTGTTCAGCGCATCCTGCCTGGTGTTCTGACGTGAGTCACGGCTCGACTGTCGGTTGGTCTGGTTGACCTGACGACTGCCTTGCCTGGCGCTTTGATTTGTCTGGCGATTGCCCTGCCGGGTCGCTTGGTTGCTGCTTCGATTGGTTTGTCGTGAGCCCTGACTGGCCTGTCGCGTCGATTGACGTGTCTCCCGTGAGCCCTGTCGGTTGCTGCTGCCGCTGTAGGCGCTGAACCCTGTGCGGGCACCGCTGCCCCCTCGGGAACTGCCACTGCGTGAGCCCCCGCTACGTG
>JBGKDM010000047.1:0-6602 GCA_042954165.1 Synechococcus sp. | reverse complement strand
ACCCACCACGAGGTTGTGCACTTTCTTGAGATAAACGCCGATCGAATCGCTGATCTCATCGCCGGCGACACGCACCGACTCACTGAGCACGGTGCCGCCCAGACTGAGCACGGCCACTTCGGTGGTGCCGCCACCGATATCAACGATCATCGTTCCGACGGGCTCGGTGACCGGCAACCCGGCACCGATGGCGGCAGCCACGGGCTCATCGATCAGATGCACTTCGCGAGCGCCCGCAAGACCGGCCTCACGCACGGCGCGCCGCTCAACGCCGGTCACACCGCTGGGGATCCCCACCACCAGCCGGGGCGCCACGATGCCGCGGCCCTCGTTGCCCTTCTGAATGAAGGTCTTGAGCATCTGCTCAGCGGCGTCGAAATCGGCGATCACGCCATCCCGCAGAGGACGCACGGCCTTGATGTTGCCGGGGGTGCGTCCCAGCATCAGCTTGGCTTCGTCACCGACGGCCAGGGGCACGCCCCGCTCGAGATCGAGGGCCACCACGGAGGGCTCCTGCAGCACGATGCCGCGGCCGGACACATAGATCAGTGTGTTGGCCGTTCCCAGGTCGATACCGATGTCACGGGACAGCTGGAAGCGGCGGAAGAACACAAGTCGTGTCTCAGGTCGACGAATCATAGGGGGCGTTTTCGGACCGTTCCTGCAGTGTTTTGGGACATCCGGACCAGAGGGTGGAACTCCTTGAAAGCAGCCACGAAAGCCGTGGCGCATCATGATCAAACGCTGAAGAGGACTCCATGGGCGTCAATTCCGTCACCTTGGTCGGCCGGGCCGGCCGCGACCCCGAAGTGCGCTACTTCGAATCCGGGAGCATGGTCGCCAACCTGACCATGGCCGTGAACCGCCGCAGTCGGGATGATGAGCCCGACTGGTTCAATCTCGAGATCTGGGGCAAGCAGGCCCAGGTGGCTGCCGACTACGTCAAGAAGGGCTCCCTGCTCGGCATCGTCGGCAGCTTCAAGCTCGACCGCTGGACCGATCGCAACAGCGGCGAAGAGCGCAGCAAGCCGGTGGTGCGCGTCGACCGGCTGGAGCTGCTGGGCTCCAAGCGTGACAACGAAGGCGGCGGTGGCGGCTATGGAGGTGGCGGCAGCTTCGGCGGCGGCAGCCCCAGTGATGAGGAAGTGCCGTTCTGACGCACCCCAAAGCGGCGTCGCCGCCCCCAGCCTCAGTCGGCTGAGCGGCGGCGGCGCCAGATCCGCAGCACAAGCCAGACAGCTGCGGCCACAACCGTGATCACAAGCCCCACCTTGATCACTTTGGAGACGGGCTCGATCCAGAGCTCCACGTTGCTGTAGCTCTCACCAAGCAGCAGGCCGGCCACGGTGAGCAACAGGGTCCAGATCAGGCTGCCGGCCGTGGTCCAGATCAGGAAGGGGGCCAGAGGCATCATTTCGATCCCGGCCGGCACGGAAATCAGGGTGCGGATTCCAGGCACCAACCGGCCCCAGAACACCAGGGCGGTTCCGAAGCGATTGAACCAGCGCCGACTGCGGGCGAGCTCGGCGGGGCTGATGCCGATCCAGCGGCCATGGCGCTCGAGCCAGTGCTCGATCCGCTCCTCATTGATCAGACGACCGATGCCGTACCAGGGCAGGGCTCCGACCACTGTTCCAACCAGACCGGCCAGCACCACAGGAATGAACTGCAGTTCACCCTGCTGAACCAGGAAGCCCCCCAGGGGCATGATCAGTTCCGAGGGAATCGGCGGGAACAGATTCTCCAGGAACATCGCCGCAAAGATGGCGCCATACCCCATCAACGGATTGACGGACACCGCCTGCTTGATGAGCTCAGGCAACTGAACGATCAGTTCGGACAGTCCCATGGAGAACCGTGAAGGCGAGGCCAGTGTTTCACAGCTGCCCGGGGGCCGGAGCGACCAGGCAGCACGGATCCCTGAGTGGAGCCCTGATCAGTAGCGGTAGTGGTCAGGCTTGAAGGGGCCTTCCACCGGCACGTTGATGTAGTCGGCCTGCTCCTGGCTGAGCTCAGTGAGCTTGGCGCCGATGCGATCCAGGTGAAGCCGGGCCACCATCTCATCGAGATGCTTGGGCAGCACATACACCTCCTTGCCGTACTCACTGCCCTTGGTGAACAGTTCGATCTGCGCCAGCACCTGGTTGGTGAAGGAGTTGCTCATCACGAAGCTGGGGTGGCCCGTGGCGCAACCCAGATTCACCAGACGACCCTCGGCCAGAAGAATGATGCGGTTGCCGTTGGGCAGGGTGATGTGGTCCACCTGCGGCTTGATGTTCTCCCAGGTGTAGTCCTTCAGGGAAGCGACATCGATCTCGTTGTCGAAGTGGCCGATGTTGCAGACGATCGCCTCGTCCTTCATCCGCACCAGGTGCTCGTTGCGGATCACCTGGAAGTTGCCGGTGGCGGTCACGAAGATGTCCATCTCCTCGACCACGTCCTCCAGACGAACCACGCGGTAGCCCTCCATGGCGGCCTGCAGGGCGCAGATCGGATCCACCTCAGCGATGCAGACGGTGGCACCGAGACCACGCAGCGACTGGGCGGACCCCTTGCCCACGTCGCCGTATCCGACCACCAGGGCCTGCTTGCCGGCCACCATCACGTCGGTGGCTCGCTTGATGCTGTCCACCAGGGATTCCCGGCAGCCGTAGAGGTTGTCGAACTTGCTCTTGGTGACCGAGTCGTTGACGTTGATGGCGGGGAAGGGAAGTTCGCCGCTCTTCTGCATCTTGTAGAGACGCGCCACGCCTGTGGTGGTCTCCTCGGTCACGCCCTGGATCTGGGCCTTGGTGCGCGAATAGAAGGTGGGATCCTGCGCCAGCTTCGCCTTGATCGACGCGAACAGGAAGGTCTCCTCCTCGTTGCCGGGATTGTCGAGCACGCTGATGTCCTGCTCGGCCTTGCTGCCCAGCATCACCAGACCGGTGGCATCGCCGCCGTCGTCGAGAATCATGTTGGGTGATCCCCCGTCACCCCACTCGAGGATGCGGTGGGTGTAGGCCCAGTAGTCCTCCAGGGTCTCGCCCTTGACCGCGAAGACGGGGATGCCGCGGGCCGCCATCGCCGCCGCCGCATGGTCCTGGGTGGAGAAGATGTTGCAGGAGGCCCAGCGCACCTCGGCGCCGAGTTCCACCAGGGTCTCGATCAGAACCGCGGTCTGAATGGTCATGTGGAGCGAGCCGGCGATGCGGGCGCCCTTGAGCGGCTTCTCCGTGCCGTACTTGGTGCGCAGGGCCATCAGACCGGGCATCTCGGTCTCGGCGATATCCAGCTCCTTGCGACCGAAATCGGCCTGGCTGAGGTCCGCGACGACATAGTCAGCGGCGACCTGCAGGCCGGTCGTTGCCGTGGGTGTTGCCACCATGGTTGTAAAGCTCCCTGGGGAGAACGTGGACGGAAATCTCTGCAGAGTCGCCGAGGCTTCGGGCTCGCCAGGCCAGCAATCTACAGAGAGCAGCTGGACCCTTGAGGACCTGGAGGCCACCCACCGCCTGGGCAGAGACCTGGCCGGGCGGTTACCGCCCGGGGCGGTGCTGCTGCTCAGCGGTCCACTGGGCGCCGGCAAAACCTCCCTGGTGCAAGGTCTGGCCCTGGCCCTGGGAATTGATGAACCGATCACCAGCCCCACCTTCGCCCTGGCCCAGCACTACCCACAGGGACAGCCGCCCCTGGTGCACCTCGATCTCTACCGGCTGGAACGCGCCGATGCCGCCGATGATCTGTTCTGTCAGGAGGACGAGGAAGCCCAGGCCATGGGAGCGCTGCTGGTGGTGGAGTGGCCGGAACGGCTCAGCCTCGCCTGCCCGGATGCCTGGACCCTGACCCTCGCTCACGGCCCAGGGGCAGGCCGCACGGCCGTGCTGCACCCTCCGAACGCCAGCGCTGACACAGGCGAGGCCGACGGCATGAACGGAACGACCGGCAACGCGTCAGCGTGAACCGGACAACACGGTGGAGCCCTGCTGCAGAAACTGCTCCACATCGGCGGCCAGTGGTTGCGGATCAATCGCGCCGGCACCGGTGCAGACCAGCGCGCCGCAGGCAGCCGCAAACCGAACCACCTGCTCCACCACCGCAGCGGAGAGGTTGAGTGGAGCGCCTCCCATGGGGGTCAGGGCCATCAACTGATGCAGCAGGCCGGCCGTGAAGGCATCACCCGCCCCCGTGGTGTCCACCACCCGGGGGGGCTCCAGAACAGGCATCGATCCGCGATGGCCCGCAATGCACCAGTGCACGGGAGCACCACCGTCGGTGACCACCACATCCGGGTGGGTGGGCAGGCAGTCACGGATGGCCTCGGGGTCTGCACTGTTGAACAGCCAGAGGGCCTCCTCGCGGACCAGCTTGATCAAGGCGGCCCGCTCCAGCAGGGGGGCCATCGTGGCCAGGGCTTCAGGGGCTGGACCTGCCGCCGGATCGGCATGGGGATCCCAGAACGTGGGCCGCCAGTTGACATCAAGGGCCAGATGGAGATCCGCCTGGTCCACCTGTTCGATCGCCCAGCGCAGCGCCGCTGCCGATTCCGGCGTCGCCAGAGGAATGGTGCCGATCAGAAGCCAGCGGGCCGCAGGCACCAGGGCCGGCCAGGCACGTGCCAGCTGGGCGCCGTCGAGACCCTGGTCCGCAAACCCCTCACCCTGATCGCCGGCAAACCCCTGGAACATGCGCTCGCCGGTGCTGTCACGGCGCACCAGCACGATGCGGGTGGGACGGATGGGGTCGCGCTGAAGCCCCTGCAGATCCACACCACGATCCCGCAGCAGTTCCTGGAAGCTGTCGCCGATGGCATCCAGGCCCAGGCGACCGAGAAAGGCCACGGGGGTCCCCAACCGTGCCAGGGCGCAGGCCACATTCGCGGGCGCCCCACCGAGGCGATCGTCACAGTCGGCAGGGGAGGCGGTCTCGGGATTCCGTCCAGGTGGACCCAGACGGTCCACCAGCGCTTCTCCAAGACACAGCACCCGCGGGGCGCTGACCGCACGCCTGGCCATCAACCGACCGCAACTTCCAGCAGCGTGGCCAGATCAACCACGACTGCCAACTGCGCAAACCACTCAGTGAGAGCTCAGCCCTTCAGGGGCGCCTGGCCGAGATGCTCCAGCAGTGCCGCGATGATCCGGGCATTGGCCGCTGGAAAGGGGTACTCGCCCAGATCACCCGGACGCACCCAGCGCACCTGCTGACTGGCCAGGGGCTGCGGCTCCCCTGAGATCCAGCGACAGAGGTGCACCACAAAGCGCAGCTTCTTGTGGCTGTAGGCGTGATCCACACAGATCAGCTCCTGGTCAACCGACACGTGAATGGCGAGCTCCTCCATCAGTTCCCGCGCAATCGTGTCCTCGATCGCTTCCCCTGACTCCTGCTTACCGCCGGGGAACTCCCACATCCCACCGAGCAGGCCCTCGTTGAGGCGCTGGTCGATCAGAACCTCGCCCGCCTGATTGAGCACCACACCCACACCAATCACCTGGAAGGGGAGATCGCGGGAGGCCTCTTTCACGGGATAAAGCTCGGGAGTGCCGGAAGCGTAGGCAGCGCAGTCCACCCGCCAGGGGCAGGCACCACAGTCGGGTCTGCGGGGGGTGCAGAGGGTGGCTCCGAGGTCCATCAGGGCCTGGTTGAGATCCCTGGACCGTCCGGGAGCCCCGGCGATCAACGCCTCACTCCAGCGCCAGAAGAGAGCCTGATCCCGCATGGGAGGACGCGGGTGCGCCTGCAGCCGCGCCAGAACGCGGCGCACGTTGCCGTCGAGAATGGGCGCCGGGCTGTTGAACGCGGAGGACAGGATTCCACCGGCGGTGCTGCGACCGATGCCCGGCACGGCCAGCCAGATCTCAAGGGCCTGAGGCCACTGCGACACCTGGCCGCCCTCCGCCAGCACCTCCCCCAGGAGCGAGGCGGCAGCATGCAGGCGCCGGGCGCGGGAGTAGTACCCAAGACCCTGCCAATGGAGCAACACCGCCTGTTCCGCCGCCGCCGCCAGGGCATCGAGGCTCGGGAAGGCCTCCATCCAACGGCGCCAGTACGGCAGCACCACCTGCAGCTGGGTCTGCTGCAACATCACCTCGGCCACATGAATCGGATAGGGATTGAGACCCTCATCCGGCCCAGGCCATTGACCATCCGCCTTGAACATCCAGGGCTTCTGAACGGGATCCCGCCGACCGTGCAGCTCCCACCAAGCCAGCAGGGTGCCGGTGAGATCGGACGCTCTCGCAGCGACCCATGAATCGACGGGGTGGTGCGTCATCAGCCAGGGGGCAACGCTCAGCGGCGCCGCGCACAGGGTCGAAGCAGGGCCAGGGCTTCCGCACGATGCTGACCGTGCCATGCCCAGGTCAGCGACCAGCCGCAGTCAGCGGCGACCGACTCAATCCATCCACGCCGTGCCGGCCAGTCGCATTGCCGCATATGAGCGACAACAGCATCCCGCTGCTCCCCGGAGAGACCGGGCCATCGCCGCACCCGGGCGACGTACCGCTCCAGATAGTCGTCCCGCGACTCCTGCGCGTCCTGGAAGATGTCGGCCCAAACCAGCAGCCCGTGGTCAGCGATGCGCCGGCGGGCGCCCTTGAGGAAACGAACCTTGCCAGGGTCGC
>JBGKDM010000046.1:0-3989 GCA_042954165.1 Synechococcus sp. | reverse complement strand
GGACTGATCAGCCTCGTCCCATCCCCATCAAGGCCTTGGTTCATGGGCTCGCGATCAATGGGCCGTCGTCGTCCTGACCAATCTTTTGATTGGTTGAAGATTTGTGCTCACGGTCGGGCTGCTCGGTTGCCAAGACTGGTTTGATGAATCACGACAACGGTGTTGCCGCAATCTTTTTGATGGTCAATGCAGCCTTGATTATTGGATTTTCGTTGGTGTTGTTGCGTTAGCCCTCCGCCATTGCTGATGCATGAATGGATGGCAGGGTTTGAGGCCGCGCTGCCAAGACAATCCCAAGAGGAATCAGCTGTTTTCAGGTCAGGCTGGTGACCAATGTAATCGTGTGACAAGCACCTTGTTGCCGCGATGTTCACGATTGAATGTCTTGTTGACTCCGGTGAAACCGGGGAGCAATGGCGGCCGGAAATTCAGTTCTCCACTGAATTCAGGGCCGTGGTGAATGCTCGCGCCAAATGCATGGCGACCGGGAAAAGCTATCGCATTCTTTCGCCCGATCATACGGTGCAATGTGTGCTGACCCTCGAGGATTGCAAGCGATTTTATGGTGTTGATTCAGGGGGGCGCTGATGTCCGTTGCTCTTCATGCATGACCATTCAGGGTTGACTCATCTCTGCACATCCGTAGCGGTGTGAAAGACCCTGCAAGTGGTTCACGTTCTTGTCGTGCATCTTCTGGACCTCGTCTGAAAATCCACGGCCGGCTGCAAGTTCCTCGTGCAGCGACCAATCCACCCTTTCGCGAATCTCCTGCAGTTCCTGACAGGTGAATCATTCAGCTCTGGCCTCTGTTGGTTGCCAGCTCAGAAGCACAAAGAACAGAGGAACTAACCACATGCACATTTCGGGCGCCCACTCCACCCACGATGAAGTTGCGGTGACCGTTGACCAGTCATCGCTTGGAAGGTCTTGATTTCAGGGCGTTGCGCATGGGGGCACAGGCTCGGAGCCGCGCATGGTCTGCTGTTGGGCGATCACGCCTGGACCCCACACGAGCAAGGCGGCGAGCCCCCAGGGCCAGAGTTGTTCTGACACACGACGAAGTCGTCTCACAGACTGTTGATTGATGGTTCTCAACCACTTTCACGCCCGTTGGTTACGACGCTGTTCGCTCCAGGCAACAATCCATTGATGATTCGATTGGCTGCTGGTTAAGGGCGCTGGTTCTCTCTTGTTCGTCAGCTGCGTCGCTGGATCCGGGTCACGAGGTTGTCGCCTCGACCAGTTGATTCTCGAGCAACATGTTGAAGGCGAGCAGCTGCTCATCACTGAGTGCCTGACGGCTCTGCGCTGACAGCTGGCTCTGCAGGAACTGTCTTGCCTGTTGACTGCTCCAGTTGAGGGTTTTCAGCATCTCGTCGCCTTGGGCAATCAGATCGGTGCGACGAAGCGGCACTGGTGCGGCCTGAACCGGTGTGCCTGGTTCCAGGGCCTTGAGGCGTTTCAGATAGGCCACGAGATCGCTGTACCGGGTCAGTCTGTGGCGGCTGCCAAGCCCGAACGCTCGCTCCAGGTAGCTCCGTTCCTCCTCGCGAGACCAGCCGATGCGTCTCACTTCCAGTTCGATCGCGGCCAGTTCGTCACTCCAGTCTTCAGGATCCGTCGGCGCTTCGCTGGGAATTGAGTGTTCTGGCCGTTCAACCGGTGTTGGCGGCTCAGTCAATTCTCCTGCAGGTTGCGCGACCTGTTGAGGGCCCTGATCTGTCGAACGCTCAGGGTCTGCGGTGGTCTGGGGTGATGGAGCCTCGCTGCTTGTCTCTGGTTGGCGTCGTCGGATCGGCTCGGTTCGCGCGTCCCTGGTGACCGCCTCAGTGGTTGTCGCTGATCGCACTGCAGAGGGCTGTTGCGATGGTCTGGTTGGATCGAGACGTTGCTTGAGGCGTTGCAAGGCACGATCTTCCGCTGTTTCGGACGTCTCTCCTTCACCCAGGGCGCTGCCCAGCACCACCGATCCCTCGTACGCCGTCACGAGCACCACACAACGCGACGCATCGATGTGGCAAAGCTGGGCCTGGGTGTTCATTTCGCTGCTGGGCGCTGCCCATTTCTAGGCTGCAGCACATGGATTCAGCCGCTCTTCCCTCCCTCACCCCCTTGCTCGATGGAGTCGATCAATGGGTGGAGCTTCTTCCGCTTCTGCCTGTGTTGGTGTCGCTGGAGCTGATTCTTTCTGCCGATAACGCCATCGCGCTGGCCGCCATCGCCCGCCAGCAGAACCATCCAGGGCGTGAGCGTCAGGCCTTGAATCTCGGGATCGCCATGGCCTTCGGTCTTCGGATCGCGCTGATTCTGATGGCCCAATGGGTGCTCGCGTTCAGGCCGATTCAGTTGTTTGCTGGCCTCTACCTGATCTGGATCTTCGTAGGGCACTTACGCCAGAAGTCGAGTGATGGCAGCGATGCTGCGGACGGTGATGCTGAGGGTGCTGGGTCTGTCTCCCGGGGAGTCATGCGGACGGTATTGACGCTTGCCTTCACGGATCTCGCCTTCTCCATTGACAGCGTCGCTGCTGCCGTGGCCATCAGTGATCAGCTCATTCTTGTGATCACGGGTGCTCTCATCGGTGTCGTTGCGCTGCGTTTCACCTCAGGACTGTTCATCCGTTGGCTGGAGGTGTTTTCACGTCTCGAGACAGCCGGTTTCCTTGCCGTGGCCTATGTCGGTGTCAAACTTCTCGTCACCTTGATCTGGCCATCGATTCTGGTTCCGGAATGGTTCACCCTGGCGACTGTTGTCACCCTGTTCGTCTGGGGCTTCTCCGAGCGTTCCCTCCCTCTTGCTGAGGAGTCCTGAGCGTGCTGGTCGAACTGCGTCAATCCGGGAGTGAGCGTCTTCTCGATCGCGTCGAGCTTGAGGATTCACCCCATCCTGGTCGTTGGTTTGAGCATCGCTCGCACAGTTACCTCGTGATTCAGCGGCGTCATCGCTATGCCTTGCAATCCGGCCGCTATCAGCTCAGATCCGTTGTTCTTCTTGTCAAAGAGCAGAAACAGCCAGCCGATGCTCGGCCCCATCGTCATGGTTGGGTGATTGGTGACCCAAGCTGCCGGTTCAACGCGCTCAGTCCTTTGCTCCGTTGTGCTGTTCTCCCCGATGGACCCTGTGACCGATGCAGTCACCATGAGCCCCGCTCCGGGACTGCTGCATGACCACCAGCGCGTCGACGTCGTGGCTGCGTTGCCACAAGGTGGATGGCCATGGTGTGGCTTCAGGCGTGGCCAACCGTGATCCAAGCCGACCCCCCTCGCCCTATCCCGAGGGGAGCATTGCCATGCAGATGCCCCATTTCGCGGCGAGGGGACTTGATCTGACCGGGTTCTGGCCAGGAACGATCAATCTGTCCTTTGCACCTTGTTCAATCCGCCTCAGCAATCCCGATGTCAGCTTTGCTGATCTTCGCTGGACCGACCATCACCCCCCTGAGACGTTCTCCTTCTGGTCAGTTCAACTGCGCGATCCGCTCCGCCACTGGATTCACCCGGCTCTGATCTATTACCCCCATCCGGAGACCAAGGTCCGGCATCACCAGTCGAATGCGGTGCTCGAGGTTCTTGCGCCCTGGATCGGCGATCTGCAGCCTCAGGCCTCACTGCAGATCGGTGTCGACCCCAACAGGATCGTGCTGCATCCTTCTTCCCCTTGACCGCGAGTCTGCAGGCTCAAGGGCAGGACTCCGTCCTAGAGCCTTCGCTCCACCAGATGCCTGATTTCAGCTGCGGTCAGGTCGATCGGGTTGTTGCGGTTGAGGGCCGCGTTGACGATGCGATCGAGATCTGATCGTTCGACCCCGTAGTGCCCTAGACGGGGGATCGCCAAGATCTCGACCCAGGATTCAAGGGTGGTGCTGAGATGTTCGACCGCATCGGCATCATCCTTGAGCGCTTGCCCCTCAGGCATGAGACGACCCACACGGGCCATGCGTCGGATGGCGGGATGGTCGGGGGCGCGTTGCTGCAGCGCCAACCAGTTCT
>JBGKDM010000045.1:0-5836 GCA_042954165.1 Synechococcus sp. | reverse complement strand
GCACTGACGCATGCCGCCGCCACCACACCCAGGGCGGGGATGCGCCGCCAGGCGGGATCGGCCCGCAGCCGGTCGTAGTAGCCACCGCCGTACCCGAGGCGGATCCCCGTTGCATCCATCGCAAGGGCAGGAACAAGCATCAGATCCAGCTGATGCGGCTTCAGGGGGGCCTGGTCCAGTGGTGCGGGGATTCCGCAGCCATCGTTGATCAGGGGGGCTTCGTTCCAGGGGCGATAGCTCAGACCGCCTTCGCCATCGGCACAGGGCAGGGCCCAGGCTCGCGTCGATAAGGAACTCCGCAGAGGCCGCAGGTCAGATTCCCCCCTCAGGGGCCAGTAAAGACCGAGATGCCCCGAACCGGTGGCGGTCGTCAGCCACCGTTCGATTGCCCGCAGGATCGCTTCATCATTCCGGGTCTGGCGCAGGGCGCGGAACCGTTGGCGCAATTGCGTTTTCCCGCCCTTCGCAACGCTCATGGCATCAGCCCCCAGCGACCGAACAGGGGCAGCTCAAACCGGACTTCCAGCTGCCCTGGAGGCCAGATCTCCGCCAGCTCCTCGCCCAGAGTCGACAGCAGCCCGCACTTCGCGCTGCCTGCGCAGCGCAGGGCTGACCAGGTGCCGATGAATCCGAGCAGCTGCTGCTGGGTCCAGAGCGTCTGGATGATCCAATGTGGCGGCAACGTCTGGCTTGGGCCGGGGAACGGGAGGTGGGCATAGCTCTCCCGCACATGGCGTCGTTCCGGCGGCCACCAGGGGTTCAGATGGTTCTGATCAAGCTGATCCAGCCACCCTTGAAGGGGGGGCGGTGCGCCCTGAACTCGGTGATAGCCCACCCACACCAGCAGACCTCCGGGCTTCAGCACCCGCGTCACCTCTCGGTTGAACCGGGGTACATCCAGCCACTGGATGGCTGCGGCCACAACTGCAGCATCCACGCTGCAGTCATCGAGGTCACTGGTTTCCGCTTCAGCGATTCGATAGCGGATCCTCGGATGGGGAATGGCAGCGCGAATCTGTTCCGGATTCACGTCGCTCGCCTCGACGCTGGCAAAGAGGCTCGCCAGGCCCAGGGAGGCCTGGCCGTTGCCGCAACCCACATCCCAGCAGAGGTCGTGGTTGGGAGCCTTGGCGGCGATCCATTCGAAGAGTGCGTCCGGATAGGAGGGGCGACAGGCCCGGTAGTCCGTGGCAACGGCATTGAAATGGCCGTGATCCAGGCCGCGGCTCATCGCTGAAACCAGCCAGTCAGCGCCACCGCCAGGGCATCCGCCGCATCATCCGGGCGGGGCGGGGTGTCGAGGTTCAACTCCCGCATCACCGCATCGAGAACCTCGTCCTTGTCGGCATGTCCGTTGCCGGTGAGCGCCTGTTTGATCTGCATCGGTGGGAACTCCACGATCGGAAGGCCGAAGCGGGTGAGGGTCATGATCACGACCCCACGGGCCTGCACCACCGCGATGGTGTTGCTCGACCGGTAGAAAAAGAATTTCTCCACCGAGGCCAGATCAGGTGTCCAGAGCCGGATGAGCTGACGAAGATCGCGGGCGATCTCCACCATCCGCTCGCCTTCACTGCGGCCCGGATCGGTGCGGATGATGCCGCAGTCCAGCATGTGCTGAGCCTGAACGCTGCGACCAGCACGGGGGTCGACATCGATCACGCCATAGCCCACACGGGCAAGGCCTGGATCGATGCCAAGGATGCGCATGGCCGGATGTCAGGCAGCCAGGGCCAGTTCAAAGTCAGCGCGATCGCTGCTTTCGCTGCGCTCGAACACCTTGCAGAACACCTTCACGACTCGATCGCCCGAATCCACCTGTTCCAGGGGATCCTTGCGCAGGCGATGGCGCAGGCAGCAGGAGGACACCCGGGCCACGTCGTCCTCGGTGACCTCGGTGCGTCCCTCAAATGCAGCCAGAGCCCGTGCCGCACGATTGGTGACGATGTCGCCGCGCAGGCCGTCCACATCCAGTTCACCGCAGACCGCGGAGATCCGCAGACGCAGGTCGTCGTCGATCTGAACCTGATTGAGGCGCTGCTGGGCTTCCACAACCCGCTGCTGGAGAGCCTGCTGGCCGGCCTCAACACTGGCGCTGAAGGTATCGGGGTCGGCGTCGAAGGCGGTGCGTTGGTCCACCACCTGCACCCTGAGTTCGGGCTCGCGCACCGTTCTCACTTCAACGCTCATCCCGAAACGGTCGAGCAGCTGGGGCCGCAACTCACCCTCCTCCGGGTTGCCTGATCCGATCAGAACGAAACGGGCGGGATGTCGGATGGACACACCTTCGCGCTCCACGGTGTTCCAACCGGATGCTGCGGAATCGAGCAGCACGTCAACCAGGTGGTCATCGAGCAGGTTGACCTCGTCCACGTAGAGAAGGCCACGGTTGGCTTTGGCCAGCAACCCGGGTTCGAAGGCCCGAACACCTTCACTCAGCGCCTTCTCGATGTCGATGGTTCCGCAGAGGCGATCCTCCGTGGCACCGAGGGGAAGATCCACCATCGGCACCTGGCGTTCTTCCGTGCTGATCGATTCGCCACGCTCCATCCGCTCACGCACCTCACTGCTCTGCAGGTCGGGGTCGCTCGGTGAACTGTTGTAAGGGTCACCCGCCACGACATCAATGCCAGGCAGGAGGTCGGCGAGGGCACGAATCGTGGTGGATTTGCCGGTGCCCCGATCTCCCATGATCATCACGCCGCCGATGCGAGGGTCGATCACGTTCAGAAGCAACGCCAGCTTCATCTCTTCCTGACCGATCACAGCTGTGAAAGGGAAAACCCTCCGCTTCCGGGGTGCACTCACGGTCCAACACTCACTGTTGGAGTGGATTGTTTCACAGGCAGGACGGAAAGCACCTGCGGAGGCGTGGCATCAGCCGGATAGATCAGCCGCACCCGGACCCTCCGTCCCTCGCCCGGATCCAGGGTCACGCGCCCGAGTTCCGGTCCCTGGAGTCCCTGGCGGAGCACCAGGTGCTGAATGCGTCGCCCCGTCGGGCCTCCTTTGAATCCATCCAGTCCTCGGACTTCAACCGGACCGCGGAACATTACGGATCGCTTTGGAGGCTCGCTGAACAGAAGACGCTTCTCATCACTGCCGGATTTGATCGGTGATTCGAGAGCCAGCACAACACTGCGGCGACGGCTGGTGTTGTTCACCAGGGGAAGGGTGATGTCGTATTCGACGCCGTAGTTGCCATGGGCGGCCCACGCCGTACCTGGACTCATGGCCTGCAGTTCCGCGGTCTGAACCTGGCCGGTTCCCAGGTCACCCTGTTCGAGACTGCTGATGGGCCAGCCGATCGGGGTGAGAGGAAGCGACAAGCTGTCGCGTCCGGGGTCGGTCACGGACGCGGTCCAGCGGCTGCCGACCTGAACCCCGCTGACACGGGAGTAGATGATGCGGCCGCGACTGCCGCGCGGAGTGGGTGCATGCTCCTTCGGGCTGAGGGTTCCCGAGGCCAGAAGTGCCTGCCAATGCTCCAGGGGCGGAGCCTTATCGGAGGAACCGCGTGCCGCCAGGGTGGCGAGATACACCGGCCCGGAGGTGTGCAGTCGCATCTGCAGATTGCGTCCGTTCAGGAGTGGGTCAAGGCCTTTCACGGGAATCGGCAGAACCACCAGGCTGCTCGCCTGATTCGGCGACAGGGTCCAGCGCTGAGGCAGCTCATGGGTGCGTTCGTTGCGGAGCAGATCGCCGGCCACGCGGCTCCCCGGTCCTGCGGCGATCGGTTCGCTGGTTTCACGCATCAGCGCCGGCAAGGGCAGAAACGGTGCAGCCCGTTGCCCCGGTGCAGTGGCCTGGGACAGGGCCGTACTGCCGCTGACGAGTTCAACCGTGACCGGGTCGTCACCCACCGGTTGCGCCAGCACAGCCATCCAGAGCGTTGACTCCACGGTTTCGGGCGTGCCTGCGTAGACGTGATGGCTGAACAGATCGAAGCGGCCCGCCAGGGGCTGGTTCAGCCCGGGTCCACCGGGAAACGTGGACAGCAGGATCCCGTCGCCGGTGATCAACTCGGGATTGTTGTCATTGACCAGCAGAATCCGGTCGAGCCCTCCCGGCAGAGGCGACAGGCGCTGCTCCCGTGTAATCGATTGCCTGGAGACCGAGGTCCCCTCGGCCCGGGCGATGGGGGCTGTCGGATGGAGCCCGACCAGGTTCAGGGCGATCACCATCCCGCTCAGGGACTGCCTGCTGTTCAATCTCGTGACGCTGTTCACCTCCGTTTTAGGGGCATCGCGGCGGATCAGCTTGGGCGCGGTGGCGCCGGCAGCGGCCGCAGCACCGGTGCCATGGCGGCGGCCATCGCACGGATCAGGTCCGTCGATCGGGGGTCATTGAACGGGCCTTTCACCATGAAGGCCGCCACTGCTCGGCTTCCGTCGGGCAGTTCGATCAGGCCTGCGTCGGCATAGGCGATCCCGATATCACCTGTTTTGTTGTAAACGCGGTATCCCTTGATCAGCAGTCCCTCGTCGGGTCGGCCTTGTTTGCCCCCGAGTCCCTTGAGGAGCCCCCCGGGGAGCAGGCGATTGGTGACCGATGTCCCCATCACTTCCCGGAAGAGGTCCCGACTGCGGCTGCTGAGCGCCTTGCCCGTGTCGACGAGCGCAATGCTGTGGGCGAGATCCCGCGCGCTGGATGTGTTGGTGCCTTCCAGATCTGGCAGCCAGTTGTTCACGGCGGTGGCACTGAGACCAAGCGCCCGGAAGCGTGCATTGATCGCCTGCTCGCCGCCCACACGTTCAATCAGGAGATTGGTGGCGGTGTTGTCGCTGATCCGGATCATCTCCGTGGCGACCTCATGGGTTGGAAACGTCGTCCCCACCGGTTTTGTGGCCATCCAGCCTGCTCCACCACCAATGAGGGGTTTGGTGAGCGTGAGCGGTTCGTTCCAGCGCAGACGGCCCTGATCGAGCAGTTCAAGGGTGACCAGCAGGATCGGGGTCTTGATGGCGCTGGCCGCCGGGAGCGCTGTGTCGGCTCCAAGTTCGGCGTAGCGTCCGTCATCCAGCACCAGCATGAAGGCGCTGACCTCAAGGTCAGGCTGCTGCGCCGCCAGGGCTTTCCACCGCTCGCTCAGGCCCGTGATCTCCTGCCTCGTTTCAAACCGGCCCAGATCGTTTCCCCAGGGAAGGAACGGGCTCGCCTTCTCCTGCACCGCCGTGTCGTTCTCCGTGGCGGCCCCATCAGCCTTCTCTCCCGGCATGACGATCCAGCTCGGCAGCTGCCACGTCCCCTGTTCGACGTGAGGCGCCAGCACCTGCAGGGCCGAGCCGGTGATCACACCAAGGCCGATGCCCGTCAGCATCAGACGCACGATCAGTGCCGTGGGCCTGCTCCAGCCAGATGAATTGCGCTTCGAACGACTGGTGCTCACTCAGGCACGACTGAGAACTGCCAGAGGTTAAGGGCGTTGCTGCCGAACCGCCCAGCGCAACTGACGCACCATGCCGCGAAGGAGAGCCACCTCATCGGCCTGGACCAGTGCGCGTTGCAGCAGTGCGCGCACTTTCGCCATCCGCGCCCGGCTGGTGTGGTCCAGCAGAAAGCCAACCTCCAGAAGGAGATCCTGGGCGTCGTTCAGGCAGGCATTCAAGGCTTTTGCACTGGCTGGATCCAGATTGGGAACGGTTTGGAGCGTGCTGGCGGTCGCAGCTGGTGGCTGTGCCTGAAGGCTGGCGATTCCATGCAGCACCACGGCCACCGCGTGGGACAGATTCATCGAGGGGTAGGTCGCACTGCTGTGCAGCGTGATGATCCGCTGGCTGAGCAGGAGTTCTTCGTTCGTGAGGCCGTGGTCCTCGCGGCCGAAGACGAGAGCTGA
>JBGKDM010000044.1:0-3087 GCA_042954165.1 Synechococcus sp. | reverse complement strand
ACCTTGCTGAGCACATGGCGCAGACAGTTCAGCCGGGCGCGGCGCTTGTCGTCGGCCTCCACGGTGAACCAGGGCGCTTCCGGGATGTTGGTGCTCGCAAACATCTCATCCTTGGCCCTTGAGAACTCCACCCAGCGGTTGCGGGCCTCAAGATCCATCGGGCTCAGTTTCCAGCGTCGGGTGGGGTCATCGATGCGCGCCTGGAAGCGAGCTTCCTGCTCGGTGTCGCTGACGGAGAACCAGTACTTGAGCAGGAGGATGCCGCTGTTCACGAGCATCTGCTCAAACCGGGGGCAATCGTCGAGAAACCGCTCCACCTGCTCCGGGGTGCAGAACCCCATGACGTTCTCCACGCCGGCCCGGTTGTACCAACTGCGATCGAAGACCACGATCTCCCCGGCACTCGGGAAATGTTCGACGTAACGCTGGAAGTACCACTGGCTTTTCTGCTGATCCGAGGGTGTTCCCAGGGCCACCACCCTGCAGCCTCGGGGGTTCAGCGGTTCTGTGAGGCGCTTGATCGTTCCCCCTTTGCCGGCGGCGTCACGACCTTCGAACAGCACGATCATCCGGAAGCCGGTGGCCTTGATCCAGTACTGCATCTTCACCAGATCGCTCTGCAGACGCTTCAGCTCTGCCTCATACAGCTTCTTCTTCAGTCGTTTGCCTGATTGGGGCTTGGCTTCCGTCAGCGCCTCGAGGAGTTCCGAGGGACGCTGGATATCCCCTTGGCTGCCATCAAGGGCAGTCTGGGTCGATGTCGTCGCGTGCTCACCGTGATGGCCGTGATGCATGGGGTGCTTCGTCTCCTCCGGGGTGTCTCGTCCGCTGGTGGGTCTGGCGTGCAGGCCCCCTTGGCACCTGGCACTGCCGTTGCCTGCCTTGGCCATCGCTCCATCCCAGCCGCCTTCTGTCTGACGCTGGGATCGGCCAGGGCGACGGGAACCCAGATTTTCTCAACCATTCAGGTCGCGCTGTCTGGGGGGCAGGGGAGACGGAGCCTGATCAGGAAGCGACCGGGTGTGGTGCTGTCACCCATGGCGCAGGACAGTTCGCCGCCATGGTTGCGGGCCACGCGCGCGGCGATCGCAAGACCAAGACCGCAGTGTCCCTGCTGTCCGCGCGATTCATCCAGCCTCAGAAACGGCTGCAGGGCCCGATCCCATTGTTCGAGTGGCATTCCCACGCCCTGATCCCACACCTCAACATCAACGCTGTCCTGGTGCCGGCGCAGGCGCACGACAACCGGGGGGGAGCCATAGGAAAAGGCATTGTCGATCAGATTGGCCAGAGCGCGACCGATCGCGACCGGTCTGACCCCAACCTCAACAGGCTCCAGATCGAGTTGGAGCTGGTCGGCGGGATGGCTGGCTGCCACCTCCGCGATCAAGGCATGCAGTGGCAGCTCCACCAACGTTTCCGCTTCGCTCCCTCCGGCGAACAGCAGAAACTGACCGGTGATGCGCTCCAGCGACTGCAGATCGCCATGGCACCGCTCCCTCTCCGCCGCTGTCATCGCCGGTGCGGACAGGCGGAACTGCAGCCGGGTGATCGGGGCCCGCAGGTCGTGGGCGATGCCGGCGAGCATCGTGGCCCGTTCCTGGCGATTGGCCGCCAGCCTCCCCAGCATCGCGTTGAAATGCCTCGTGATCCGTCGCACCTCAGCGGCGCCGCGGGCGGGCACCGCCGCCGGATCATCCCCGTCACCCACCCGTGCCAACGCTGTCTCAAGCTGTTGCAGCGGTCGCTCCACCTCAAGCAGAAGAAACAGGGCGCCGCAGCTGATGCCAGCGCCCAGCAGCGACAGCAGCAGCAGGGTGGGCTCCGGGGGCCACGCCCGGGGTGAGCGGAGCTGAACCCGCATCCAGATCGACTCCAGGGGAGAGATCAATTCGACCCAGACCGACCAGCTCAGCCCGTTGGCCACAACCAGCGGGCAATGGGCCAGACGCTGGCAGAGATCCTCCTGCAGCGCCCTCGCCTGCCGGGACAGGGCCGGTGAGGGCGATGGCGTACTGCTGGGGCGTTCCACCACCGCCAGCTCCAGGCCTGTCAACTCGGACACCAGATGGGGGGGATACCGCTCCAGGGACAGCTCCGTCAGGCGCACATTCAGCGCCAGATTCCGCCCAAGCTGCTTGGTCTGCAGATCCTCGACCTGTCGCCCGAACAACGCCTGCAGCATCAGCAACCACAGGGCCCAGCTCCCGATCCCCAGGGCGGACCAGCGCAGCAGACTCTGCAGGCCTTTGGGCCATGACCAACGACCGTTCATCGCGCTGTGTCGTCTGGCGGCCCTTGTCTAACTGAATTCGCCGTCATCGTCGTTGAACACGACGTAGAGCAGAAAGCTCACCGCGCTGCAGGCGATCGGCACAGCCAGAAACAACTCCATGGTCGTTGTCGACGTCTGGACAGTTGTCCTCTAGCCAGGCCATCCAGGCCCGGCAACTGAACCTCAGCGGGTGCGCGGTGCACCATCCGGCACAAAACGGTTTATGAAATCCCCCCCCCCTCTCTGACAACAAAACCCCGCGATTGCTGACGGGGTGAATGTTTTGTCGGGAGATCGATAGCAACACAGCGCGCCTTCTGCTTCTTCCTTCTGGGTTTTGCATGGCTTTCAGTCTGAAGACTTCGGGCTTCCCGACGGAAATTGGCTTAAACGACGGTCACCTGAGACGCATTAGTGATGCCTGCCAAAAGGAGCATCTGATCGCTGCCAACCCCGTAGACAAGCCCGTCTGATGTCGCCGTAAAAGATCCACCAGCGATGCCCTGAACGACGTCTTCACCAGCGGTGTAGTCCTGAACGATTGCGACTCCTTCACCAGCCATGGCTTGAAAGGTGTCAGCCCCTAAATCGCCCCAGACCGTGCCAGTGCTGACCTGCAGGGTGTCGTTTTCTGAGCCCCCGCGGTAGGTGACACCGTTAACACTTCCAGTGACGACATCATTGCCTCTATTGCCATTGACCCAGGTTCCCGCTTCAGCGCCGGTGACCTCCAGTCGATCGTTGTCAGCACCGCCTAGGTAACGGCCTTGCCCACCTCTAACAACGATGTTGTCAGAGCCATTGTTGCCATT
>JBGKDM010000043.1:0-19161 GCA_042954165.1 Synechococcus sp. | reverse complement strand
GTGCCCGGTTGCGGTTCCCAGCTGGCAGAAAGCACGCCGTAACTCAGACCCACCAGGCCGAGTAGAAAACAGGCACCCGACGTCAACAGGGTGATACCGGGAGGAATATCGAGAATCTGACGACTCACCAGCAGATAGCTGATCACAAAGACAGCCATTCCCATGACGGATGGAATGCCTGTGGCGATGGCAACACGCCTGGCCATCCTGTTCGCCACATCCTTCGGAATGGGCTGAGATCTTGAGGTGGCCGGTTGTTTGGTGATGTCAGGGGCCGACCCGCGGGGTTCAAACGGCAACGGTTTGCGCTGATCGGCCATGACAGTGGTGGTTGGATCGATCCGCGGTTCAGCCGCGGATTCCGAGTTTGCCGATGAGGTCGGTGTAACGCTGCTCGCTCTTGCCTCGCACGTAGCTGAGCAGACGCTTGCGACGGCCAATCATCTTCAGCAGTCCCTGACGGGACGAGAAGTCGTGGTTGTTCTTCTGCAGGTGGCTGCTGAGCTGCGAGATGCGCTCGGTCAGCATGGCCACCTGAACCTCAGCCGAACCGGTGTCGGTGGCGTGGGTCTGGTGGCTGTTGATCAGCTGCTGCTTCTGAGTGGTATCGAGCGACATGCGCGGCGTCAGGCCCTGACAGTGCAAACACTGAATTTACTCCCTCGCCTGCCCCCTAGGCCGCTGAACGGCTCAACCACCGCAGGCTCTCGCGAAGCCAGGCCTCCATGTCCTCCGTGCCGGGGGGTTGCTCAGTCCCCGCCACGGCGCGCAGGGCTCCCCTGATCTCGCGATCGTCGTAGCCCAGGGTCTCCAGGGTCTGCTGTACGTCAAGCAGCGCGTCGCCCTGGATCGGCAGCGTCTTCAGATCGGTGCGGTCCACAAGCGACACCGCATCATCCGCTGGAGCGTGCCACCCACTCAGCCGATCGCGCAGTTCCACGGCCAGGCGTTCCGCTGTTCGTTTGCCGACACCCTGGGCCTGGCTGAGTCGCCGCAGATCCCCATCAACGATGGCCATCACCAGCTCATCAGCGGAGCAGCTGTCGAGCAGGGCCAGCGCCATCTGGGGGCCCACACCGTTGACGCTGATCAGGGTTCGGAACAGATCCCGCTCACGTTTCTCCTGAAACCCGAACAGGGTGCAGCCGTCGTCCCGTTGCACCTGATGGATCCAGGCCGTGCATTGGGACTCAGCCTCCAGTCGTCTGCTCTGGTCGCTTGTGAACTGAACCTCATACCCCACGCCTGCGCAGGCGATCAGGTGCCCCTGCCGCCCACCCTGGGACCATGAATCAATCCGTTCCCCTTGCAGCCAGCCGATCATGGGGTTGTTCCCGATGGGCCCATGCTGCCTGATCTGCCGATCCTGACCATGTTGCAGCGGAAACTTCGTCCCCTGATTCAGAGGGGACTCGCGATTGTCTGTGCCCTGGTCTGCGCCCTGGCACTGTCTGCCTGCACGGGCGGCGATCAACCTCCCCGGGCGACGCTTCTGGAGGCGCTCGGGTTGCAGATTCAACTCACCCAGTCTGCGATCGCCAGATCTCTCGACCTTGATGCGGCAGGGGATCCCGAGGTGAGTCGGGTGCGCGTCGAGGAGCAGGAAGCCATTCGTCTTGGCGATCATCGCGGCCTCCATCTCAGCGGCCGGTTTGACTGGCGACTCCCTGGCGACAGAATTCGTGTCGACAGTCCCTTTGAGCTGTTCCTCGAGCGTGGCGATCGGGGTGAAAGCTGGCGCCTGGCCCAGCCGGCAGGTAGCCGCGATGGCAGCAGTCAGGATTGGGTGACCTATCCACTGCCGATTGCTCAGCGCGACTGACGAGCACTGAGGCTGATCAAGGTCGCCCCCAGCACACAGATTGCACCGAAGACCACGGCCCCTGTGATCGGCTCGGCGAAAAACAGCACACCCCAGAGACTGGCAAACACCACCTGCACGTAATTGATCGAGGTGGCCCGTGCCGCCGGCAACGCCGCCAGGCCCTCCGTCAGCCAGATCTGTCCGAGCTGGGTGAACAGACCGACGCCCACGAGCCAGATCCATTGCTCGGCTGATGGCCAGAGCGCCTGACCGGCCAGGAGCGGCAACGTCGCAGGTACAGAGACCAGAGGGAAATAGAACACGATCACCAGGGGGTGTTCCTTTGCAGACAGCTGGCGGACACTCACGTAGGCAAGGGCCGTGAGCAGGGCCCCCGCCAGTCCGAGCGCAACGGCATCCACCGGCAGGTCTGTGATCAGTCCTGTGCCGCCATCGGCGATCCAGCCAGGCTGAACGACGAGCATCACCCCGATCCATCCGAGCAGCACGGCAAGGCCGATACGTTTCCGAATCGGTTCTCCGAGCAGCAGCCAGGCACTGAGCGCCGTCAGGGTTGGGTAGGTGTACTGAAGCAGGGTCGCTGCCGCGAGGGGCAGGCGAGCCAGGGCCTCGAAAAAGCACAGCAGTGCCGTCGTCCCGAGGATGCCCCGCAGCACCAGCCGCCAGCGTTGCGTGCCCCACGGTGCAATTCCCACCCGGCGCAACAGGGTGAGGGTGATGGCGATGCTGATCACAGAGCGAATCAGCACGATCTCAGCGACAGGCAGCTCGCCACCGAGATGCTTGACGCAGACCGTCATCAGACTGAAGGCCAGGGCGCAGAGGATCAGCGATCCGCAGGCGCGCCACTGCTGGGGAGACTGACGGCCGCGGATGGCGTTCAGCAGAGCTTGCATCCGAGCTGGTCGGTGATCTGGGGCCAACCATGGCATCGCACACTGACCAACCGTTGGCTGCCGGCTCTCGCAGAATGGTGCGATGGCGATGCCCCGGCTCCACCCCCGCACCATCGACGCCGTCAAAGAGCGCGCCGACATCGTTGATGTGGTGGGTGAGCACGTTGTGCTCAAGAAAAAAGGTCGTGAATTCGTCGGGATCTGTCCGTTCCATGACGACAGCAAACCGTCGATGACGGTGTCGCCGGCCAAGCAGTTCTATTACTGCTTTTCCTGTGGCGCCGGCGGCAATTCCATCAAGTTCCTGATGGAACTGCAGCGTCAGAGCTTCAGCGATGTCGTGCTGGAGCTGGCGCGGAAGTATCAGCTTCCCGTGGAGACCGTTGATGGACCCCAGCAGGAGCGGCTCCGCCAGCAGCTGTCGAGGCGGGAGACGCTGCATCGCGCTCTTGCCTTGGCCTCAGGCTGGTTTCGCACACAGCTGCGCTCCGATGCCGGTGAGGGTGCCCTGCGCTACCTGCGGGAGAGTCGTGGTCTCAGTGAAGCCACCCTCGACAGCTTCGAGCTCGGCTATGCCCCTGATCAGTGGGATGGTCTGCTGAAGCATCTGCAGCAGGTGGAAGGGCTCGGTCCCGAACTGCTGGAAGCGGCCGGTCTGGTGGTGCCCCGCAAGGGCGGTAACGGGTTCTACGACCGCTTCCGTCACAGGGTGATGGTGCCGATCCGTGACCGCCAGGGGCGTGTGATCGGTTTCGGTGGCCGCAGCCTTGACGGGGCAGAGCCCAAATACCTCAATTCTCCTGAAACGGAGGTGTTCGAGAAGGGCAAGCACCTGTTCGGGCTTGACCGTGCCGCCAACCCCATCCGCAAGGACGATCGTGCGGTGGTGGTTGAGGGCTACTTCGATGTCATCGCTCTGCATGCCGCCGGAATCACCAACGCCGTCGCCTCATTGGGGACCGCTCTGAGCAGTCAGCAGATCACCCAGCTGTGCCGATGCAGCGATGGCAAACGCATCGTTCTCAACTTCGATGCCGATGGCGCCGGAGTGCGAGCCGCCAACCGAGCCATCGGCGAGGTGGAGCAGCTCGCACTGCAGGGGCAGCTGGAACTTCGGGTGCTTCACCTTCCTTCCGGCAAGGACCCTGACGAATTCCTCCGGGACCATGGACCCGGAGACTACAGATCCCTGCTGGACCAGGCCCCGCTCTGGCTTGACTGGCAGATCGATCAGGTGCTCGAAGGACGCGACCTCGCCAAGGCGGATCAGTTCCAGCAGGGTGTCAGCGCTCTGGTGGCACTCCTCGGAAAACTCCCACAGTCGGCCGTTCGCACCCACTATCTCCAGAAGGTGGCTGAACGCCTCAGCGGCGGTCAGGGCCGTGTTGCGCTCCAGCTCGAGGAAGACCTGCGCCAGCAGGTCAAGGGTCAGCGCTGGCATGGTCGTTCCGCTCGCTTTGAGCAGCCAGGTGAATCCAGTCAAAGGGAGCGCTCTGAGGCGGAGATCCTGCGGCTCTATCTGCATTGCCCCTCGCACCGCAGTGCCATCCGCCGGGAGCTGCGGGAACGGGAGCTTGAGGATTTCGGCTTGCAGCACCATCGCCTGCTCTGGGCCACACTCACCGATCTCGAGGAAACCAACATCGGTGCCGGACGTCTCGAGGCGGTGAGTCGCGGACAGGACAGCGGCGATGAGTTGTCGGATCTCGATCTCCCCAGACTGCTCACGGATCAGCTGCTGCTTGAGAACAGCGCCCTGGTGTCGCGCCTGACCCCGTTGCTCGAACCCGGAGAGTTGCAGCGCCTCTCCCTTGCCAATCCCATGCAGCATCTGCGCGGAACCGCCGCGATGCTGGAGCGTCAGAAAAGTCTCAAACGCTGTCGCCACCTCCTGTCCGCCTGGGGGGGGCAACGTCTCCAGACCCTCGAGCGGTGCATTGCTTCACTGATCGCTCAGGAGCAGGACGAGCCCCAGTCGTTGGCCAACATCGACATGGAGCAGCGCATCCAGACGCTGTTTGAAGACCTCAACGCTGATGCCTTGCGATTCCAGCAGCTTTATTACAGCGAGCGGAAGCACATCGCTCACCTGGATGCGCAGCGTTGCGCCGGGTATGGCTCTGCCAGTCCCTCGGCTGACAATCTGAATCCGGCCGCCTGAACCGCCTCACCTGTCGGTTGCATTGGATGATGTCATGGCGACCCAGGGTCGCCGCGGTTTGTTTCTTTCCTGGCCCCAGATGACAGCCTTTCTTGAAGCGTTCTGGCACGGACAAGGGATCGGTGATGGCGGAGACCTCGACGAGGCGTTGCAGTCGTATCAGTCTGTTGAACCTGATGACGGTGACTGGACCCGGGCCTGCACGGCCCCTGGAGCAGACCCTTGGATTGAACGCTTTGCGTCCTTTGAGGCCTATCTCGACAATGAGGACGCGCTGGAGAGAATTCCTGTGACTGCCCAGATGATCATCAATGCCTTGCCGGAGCCGGCAGCGTCTGAGCAGTCGTCATCGGAGCAGTCGTCATGACGGTCGACATGCCCTCTGACTTCTCCTCGTTTGAAGCTGTGAATCATCTCTGGCCCTCCTTTGTTGAGCGCCATGGCCTGGAGCGTTCGAAGCGGGCCGTGCGTCAGGCCCTTGATCTTCAGGGGATGCATGCCAAGGAGGGTGTGGTGCCGATGCTGTTCGTGGAAACCTGCGGTGTGGCTCTTGCCAGTGCTGTGCTGCTGCGCGAGCAGACGGGGGTTAACGCCCATGGGGATGGAATGGTCGTGATGGCGTCGCGGAGAGCCAAGCAGCTTCAGGTGATCTGGGGCGACCTCAAGTCGTCAGAGGCTTCGTCTGGGTTTGCCTGAAGCGCCAGGCTTGTTTGATCCAGTGACGATGGGATCGAAGGACAGTTCCGGTGATCTCTCTGAGAGCCGGGTTAGCTCCTCTTCTCGGGCTCTCATCGTCCTCTCAGTCAGCTCCTAAGGAACGTTCAGGCCTCCCCGAAGCGGCACTTTTATTCTTCCAGGGAAATGAAAATCATTCTTCGTGGCACCCTCCTCTTCGACGTTTGATGCAAAGCTCAGCTTTCTGTCTGAGCGGACCGAAGCCTATGAACAGGTGAAGAGTCTCAAGGTTCGTCATTTTTTTCTGAAGGATCGTGTTTCAGCATTTGATGAGCTGCGTGGATGCACCACCACGTCGCCTGCTTCATTGATTGCATCCTGAGCCCAGCTTCACATCCTCGGATTCCATCTCTCTGTTGCGGCGCTAAATTCCTCCGCATTCAAGAGGGGCCAACGTATTGGCAGCAATAACGTATTTGTAATAATATTGCCTGCTTTTCCTGGTTTTGATGATATCATTTTAACTATTGATCTAGATTCAACTCTTCTTTTTGTTGTCGCGATTGATCAATAGTCTTGGGCTCAAGGGCGTTGACTGGGCTTTTCGCTAAAGACGTAAAATGCTGAATCGCCTTCAGTAAAAACAATTGATTGGCTGAGATCTCGCTGCACCATGATTCCGCTGTGGATTTCATCGACAGGGAAGTCTCGTTTGCCCCAGTTGTGGCCAAAGATTTCATAGCCCCTGGGTGTTTTGCCCAGAGTGCAGGGTCCCTCTTTATATGTTGTGCGGACTGTTTGTTTTGATCTGCTGGTCACCTTTTCAATGCAGTACGTCCTGACGAATGGCACGCCTGGCGATGCCTTGAACAATGGATCCGCCATGGCCAGCATGGGCACTGCGGGCGAAATGATCCCAATCAGGGATGTTGTCAGACGTGTGGTGGTGCGCAACAGCTGTTGTCTCCGTTTGGGCTAGGGCTGATTCATGAAGTCAAACAGCGCCAAGCTGCATCGCTTCAAGGGTGGCTGGATCAAGGATTGGATGGGCTTTGATCCGATGACCACGCCCAACGTCTTGGCCGGAATTGCCGGTGTGGTGTGCATGAGGGCTCCAAAAATCAGGAGATGCACCATCAGCAGGTTGCAACCCATCAGCAGGCCTCAATGGTTCGACGCCGTTGGGTGACTTATGAGCCAATCTCGAAGGATGCGCGTCCGTAGCGATCGTTCTTCAGAACGTAAACGTTTTTTCCTTCTTCATTGGACTTCTCGAATGTTCGCCCTGCATCCCTGGTTAAGAACTTGAACATCCAATCGTTGTTCATGAAGATCACATGGTTCTCAGGGTGCCCACCAAGGATGTAGGTGTCGCAGAGGCCAACAGTGTCAGGTCTGTCGTCGTCCCACACGATTCGGCAGGGTGTATCCACAACAGGTCCTGCATGCACGGCTTGAGGTGCAAGCAGGCAGCCTGCAGACAGACCAACCAGTGCAGTCAGAACGACGTTTCTGTTCATCGGGTCGGTGAGGATGGCTTAGGTCGAGGTTATGCGCGACGTTGTTGGATGTCACCAGGTTGGGGTGATCATGGAATCGGTGGCTGACCGTTTCATGGCCGGTCCAGAACCTTGAACTCTTTGAACAGCGCCTCGGCTTCCGCGTAATCTTTTTGCTCGCGAAGTGAAAAGATCCTGGTTTTCCACCAATCCCATGCGTCCATCTGGATCAGTGCGAACAGCGCGTCCTCCTTCATGTCGCATGATTCGATTTCTCATACGCTAAAGACACTGCGACGGTTGTCATCATCCAGGGGCCATTCAAGTGATACCCATTCAAGTGATACCGCGTTGGGATGGATGGTCAGAAGATCTCGAACGCATTCATGCTTTGATCTCCCTCGCTTCGGTAACGCCGTGCGTTGGCTTGAAGCCGAGAGCCAGGATGACCGCCTTGTCTGATCCCTTGGCCTGGTCTTGGTGCGCTGGCCAATCGGTCAGGTTCTTCTGAGTGTCGCCAGAAGGAAGCAATCAACACCGCCGTTCGCGATGATGGCGCCATGATCAAGATCATCTGGTTTGCGGCAACGGTCTATTTCATGGGCCGCCTTGTGAAACGGCTTCTCTCCTCCATGAAAGACATCAATGACGACGTGGCCGCCGAGAACGCTGTCATCGATGTCGACACGCTCGATTAACCCTCTCACTCACTCTCTCTTTCTGGTCCTCACCTTCAGGCCTGCACGCTTGGCACGTCGCTGAGGCGTGTTGTGCACGCCCGGCTGAGGCGTTCCCGGCGCATCATCCAGCTTGGGTCAAGGCCGCAGGCGGCCCAGGTCACGCTGCCGTTGCCATAGCGGTGATTGAGACGGTCGATCGTTCCCATGAGTGCCTCCCGCCGTTGCTGCTGGCGTGGGTCGCTGGGCACAAGCAGGTGATGTTGCAGGGCATCGATGCCTTGCAGGTGCTGCATCATCACGCCGGCTTTGGCCAGTTGGCGGTGCGGTTGAAAAATCCGCTCCACCAGAGGCAGCGCCGTGTTGAGCAGCACGCTGGTGTCATTGCTGGGGAGATCCAGGGTTGTGGTTGCGGATCTGCTGTAGAAGCCTGCTGAGAACGGGCTGGTCCGCGTGTAGACCGTGAGTGTGCCGGCCCGTTGCCGCTGTTGGCGCAACTTCTCCGCCGCTCGCACCACGTAAGTGGCGATCGCTTCTCGCAGCTCCTCGGACCGTGTGATCGGGCGGCTGAAGCTACGGCTTACGCAGGTTTCCTGTTTGGGTGACGGGGCCAGCTCGAGCGGCAGGCATGCGTCACCCCGCAGCTCCCGTTGGAGGCGGCAACCCACCACGCCCGCCTTGGCGCGCAGTGCGCCAGCGGGCATGTCGCGGAGTTCCCGTGCATTGGTGACGCCCCGGCTGCGGCACCAGGCGGACAGTCGCCGTCCGATGCCCCAGACGTCTTCGATCGCGATGGTGTCGAGCCACGGGTCGGGGTCTCCGCACTGCTCCAGATCAAAGACGCCTGCATGGGCTGCGATGCCCTTGGCGAGCCGATTGGCCAGCTTGGCCTGGCTTTTGCTCGCCCCCAGTCCGATGGCGATCGGCAGCCCCAGGTTGCGTTTGATGCGAGCCCGCAGATCCCTGGCCCAGCCATGCAGGTTGCCGTCGCGTGGCCGTGACAGGCGTGCGAAGGCTTCGTCGATTGAATAGATCTCGAGCTCCTCGGCCTGCTGCTCGAGCAGGCTCATCAGCCGCTGGCTCATGTCGGCGTAGAGGGCGTAATTCGAGCTGCGCACCACCACGTTGAGCCGTTCCAGGGTTCGACGGGCCTGAAAAAACGGGGTGCCCATGGCAATGCCAAGGGTTCGTGCTTCCGCGCTGCGCGCCACGATGCAGCCGTCGTTGTTGGAGAGCACCACCACAGGTCTGCCCTGCAGTGCGGGGTCGAGGCTCTGCTCGCAGGAGGCATAGAAATTGTTGGCGTCGATCAGGGCCGTGGCCTGGGGCATCAGAGGGGGTGAATCACGTGAATGGCCACACCCCAGATCTGCACGTCCGTGCACTGCTGCAGTTCCAGGGTTGGATAGGCGGGATTGGCCGCCTCGAGCTGCAGGCCCCTCTGACCCCGCATCAGGCGTTTGAGCGTGAACGCTCCATCGAGAACGGCCACCACGATGCGCCCCGGCCTGGGGTCGAGGCTTCGATCCACGACCAGTAAATCTCCGTCGTGGATCCCGGCGCCGGTCATTGAGTCGCCACTGACCCGAAGAAAGAAGGTGCTGCTCGGATGGCGGATCAGTTGGTCGTTGAGATCGATGCCGACATCCACATAGTCGTCAGCTGGTGAAGGGAAGCCGGCGGCAACCCTTTCGCCGGCAAGGGGCAGCGCCAGCCGCAGACGTCGGTTGCGCAAGCGCATCGGTGGACTGCTTGGAGTGTCCAGATCGCGAACAGGAAAACTTGTCTGAATAGTACAGATGTTCTTGTTATTGGTGGGGGCTTTCGTCGTTGAAAATGGGCGGCTCCTGTCTGGCTTGTGGCGCATGGCCGATGCCCCTTACCTGATCGCGCTGGCGCTCCTGGAGCAGAACGGCGCGCGAGCCCTGCCGTTGGGCGGTCGCTCGTTGCCGTCGGATGCGGATCCCGCCTCAGGGGGGCAGCCCCATCCTCTGGCCAATGAGCTGGCTCTTGAGCTGCTTGTGCGGGTGTGGCAGCGCAGCGATGAGGGACCGCTCCAGTGTTCGGCGCCTCGAGGTTCCCTGCTGCTGGCTGAGCTGCCGATGGCCTGCCTGCCGGAGGCGCTTCCGGCTCTGAAGGCTGCCTGGTTGAACACGGGCGATCTCGCCACGTTTCATCAGGGCCTGCTGGCGATGGCGGACAGGGTCTGGACGCTGTCGGTGGCGAAGTTCAAGCCTCTCGCCTTCACACGTCTGGAGTCTGCAGACGGCTGACGCGTGCTGACCCTGTTCTGAGTTCAGCCAGGGCGGCTGCCAGCGACAGGCCCCGAGCTTCCGCTTCCGTGACCACGCGATACGCCGTCTGACGCGTGTCGACCACGTGGCATTGCTGCGCGGCATCGCAGATCCGAAAGCGGCCTCCCGGCACGAAGTCGGCGGTGAAGCCTGAGGACGTTCTGAGCATGCGCATGCGGGCCCTCGCCTGTTGGCAACATCCTCGGGCGATCGGTTTCAGAGCGCCTGAGGAGGATTACTTATCTCAAGGGCTGGCGATCTCAAGCGCTGGCGGGTCTCAGTCGTTCTGGCGATTGGGCGATTGAGCGATTCCGCTCATGGATGGATCGGAATGGCTGTTTAGACCAGACATATCCCTGCGATGGACGGGATGACGCACGCTTCCATGACGCCAGGTTCCGATCGCGGCGCTCAATCGCCCGCCTGTCGGATTCCGCCGCGGCCTCAGGTGATCCAGGCCTTGCTGACTCTGGCCTGGCGCCATCCCCGGTCCGAGCGTCCTGCCTGGCTTCGCGCTGAGGTGGGCGAATCTCCAAAACCATGACGTGAGCGCCAAGAGCCCGCTCAGCAGGGGCGAAATCTTCCACTACCAGCCGCCTCGATGGGTGGGGCTGGAGCCTCGCTCCTATGCGTCGTCGATCAATCGCATGGCGGTTGCGATCACCCGCAGGGACAGCAGGCGTGGGGGCACCTATCGCGTGAAGGAGGCGATGGATGCGATTCATGCCACGTTTCAGGCCTCAAACGGTTGCGATCCTTATGACGGATTGCCCCTGGAGGGATCCCTGCTCACCACATCCTGTCTCCCCTGCGGACGGCGTGATGATGCACCACGTCTGCGTCGGCAGCCGGCGATCGTGGCCTGTGTGGAACAGCCGGTCTGCCGCTTTGAATTGGTGAGTCGTCAGACAGCTCAGGCCAAGGGAGGCCTGACGGCCAGTGATTACATCGCCCATTGCCGAGCGGTTGTCTCAACAACAGCTGAGGCGCCCCGATGACGCCTCAGGGCTGAGATCCATCCAGGCCGAGCGCCTGGTGGGCGCGTCGCAGGTTCGCCTGCTCCAGTTGGCGCCGCTTGCTGCTCACAAGGTGATGGCTCGAGACGATGCAGCAGGACTCGAACCCGTCCTGCTCGAGGCAGACCCTGAGACAGCCATCAGCAAGCGTCGTGACCTCCATGGGGGTGTCGCGTCAGGGATGTCTCCATCGTGGTGGGGACGGCCCGCAGAGACCAGAGGGCATTTGTGCTCAAGCGCGGTGATAAGGACTGCCGGAATGGATCGCCTGGGCCCTGAACAGCTGTTCCAGCAGTAGCAGCCGGGCCAGTTCGTGGGGAAATGTCATCGGAGAGAGCGACAGTTGCCAGGTGGCGCTGGCTTTCAGGTCCGCTGTGATGCCGTCGGCGCCGCCGATCACGAAGGCCAGTCTCTGGGACCCATAACTGGCGAGTTTCCGCGAGAAGGCCACGGAGTCGAGGGTGCGACCCTGTTCCATCAGGATCACCGGCAGCTCGTCGGAGCGCAGGGATTGCCGGATGACGTCGGCTTCCTTCTCGGGGGTGCTGTCACGCACTTCGGTGATGGTCAGCCCAGGCAGACGCTTGAGATAGGTCGCAATGCCGTCCTGCACCCAGCGTTTGCGAACCTTCCCCACAGCAAGAATCCGGCAGCGCGAGGGCGTCAAGTCGCATCCTCGTCGTCTTCGAGAAACAGCTGCCCGAAGACCACATACATGCTCTCCTCTTCGCTGCCGGGGGTGACGTCGGGTCGTCGGGGTTGGGTGTTTTTGCCCTTACCCACCTGGCGACCAGGAGGAGCCGGAAGGCGGCCTCCATTGCGGTCGCTGGCCGAGGGAGACGATCGATCGGCGTTGGTATTGGCACGGGGGCCGAGGCGCCGCCGTTCCTCGTCGGCCTTCTCCTCGGCCTGCTTCAGGCGTGCCATCAGATGGTCTGGCACTGTGCCATCGGCGCTTGCCTTCATCAGCTCATGGAACAGAGCCTGGGGGTTCTCTTCGGTTTCCACCTTGTGACGCTTGCGTCCGGTTCGACCGGAGCCTTCGGGGCGGGAGTCCTCTTTGGGAAGAGGCTGAGGCAACTGACGGCCGAGTTGCCGCAAGCGTTCCAAGCTGCGCGGATCGAAGCTCATCAGCAGCCGAGTGTGTCGCGGGTGTCACGTCCGGTGACGGGGTTGGTCCCTTCCGCCGCCGCACAGAGGGTTTTGAGAGCATCACCACGGAAGGGCACATTGGTGAAATCGGCCCCGGTGATGGTCACATTGATGAATCGGGTGTTGAACGCGAACGCGTCCTCGAGAATGGCGTTCGTGAGATTGGTCCCATCCAGAACGGCTGAATCGAGGGTCGCATCACGCAGGTTGGTGTCGCTCAGGTTCGCGTCCTGCAATTTGGCGCCGTAAAGGCTGGCGCCCTGCAGATCACTGCCGGACAGATCCGCCTCGCGCAGGTTGGTGAGGTTGAAGGTCACTCCCTGCATCTCACGGTTGGCGAAATCGGCGCCGATCAGGACCTGCTTGGCGTAGTCCATGGCGGCCTGAACGGGTTGAGGCGGCAGGGTGAAGGCCAGAACCAGGGCGAACAGCGTGGCCAGAAGGTGTTGACGCATCCGGTGCGGAAGAACACACCCAAAGCCTAGGGGCGCAGGCCCGAAGCCCTGTTCTCCGGCCCCTTCTCTGGCCCCTTCTCAGGAGGTCAGCAGGGGAATGCTCTGGGCGGTGTCCGGAGGGTGGTGATGCGCAGCCGGAGACCGCGGCCGACTCCGGGACTCTGGGCGGAAGTCCGGGTCAGGACGGTGCTGGAGCAGCAGGGCTGGATCTGCGTGTCCCATCGCTGGTGTTGCCGCTACGGAGAGCTGGATCTCGTCATGGCCAAGAGAGGAGGCCCGGGTCGCCCTGCCGGACGCCTTCTGGTTGTCGAAGTCAAATCCCGGCGTCGTCGTGGCTTGGATGGCTGGGGGATCGCGGCCTTCGATGCCCGAAAGCGAAGCCGTCTGGCCCGCGCCATCGCCTGTTGGCGGATGGCGCATACCTGGTGCGGCGACTGCTCTGTGGAACTGGCGCTTGCCCTTGTGTCCCTGCCCCCGGCCCATCGGCCTGTCACCTGGATTCCCGTTGCTGATCTGGGCGCGTGGTCAGCCGATCCAGCAGGCTGGGAACCATGAGCTTTTCCGGACACACCGCACGCAAGCGCTTCGGACAGCACTGGCTGCGTGATGAGCGCGTGCTCGATCAGATTCTCGCCGCTTCGGACCTCAAGGCCAGCGACCGCGTCCTGGAAGTGGGCCCTGGTCGGGGTGCCCTGACCGAAAGGTTGCTGCGATCTCCTGCTGCAGCGGTCCATGCCGTGGAGCTGGACCGCGACCTGGTGACGGGACTGAGACAGCGCTTCGGTGCCGATGAGCGGTTCTCCCTCTGTGAGGGGGATGTTCTGGCTGTGCCGCTGACCTTCCCTGACCAGGGCCTGGCGACCAAAGTGGTGGCCAATATTCCTTACAACATCACCGGACCTCTGCTGGAGCGTCTGGTCGGACGGCTGGATCGCCCCGTTGATCCTCCTTACCGCAGTCTCGTGCTGCTGGTCCAGAAGGAAGTGGCGGAAAGGATCCGGTCACGACCGGGCCACCGAAGTTTCAGTGCCCTGAGTGTGCGGATGCAGCTCCTGGCGCGCTGCAGAAGTGTCTGCCCCGTTCCACCGCGCTGCTTTCAGCCCCCACCGAAGGTCCAGTCCGAGGTCATCCGGTTGGATCCCCTGCCGGCGGATCTGCGTCCGGCACCGGAGTTGGCGCGTCGGGTCGAAGGCCTTCTGAGGCAGGCCTTCCTGGCGCGCCGCAAGATGCTGCGCAACACCCTGGCGGGTGTCTGTGCTCCTGACCGTCTCGAAGCTGTTGCGGCGTCAGCGGGAATCCAGCTCCATCAGCGGCCCCAGGAAGTGGCGCCTGAGGCATGGGTGGAACTGGCCAGGGGTTTGAATCAGGCCGACTCCGCAGCTTGAACGGATGACGTCCACGGTTCGCGTTCTTGCCCCAGCAAAGATCAACCTTCACCTTGAGGTGCTCGGGCTCCGCGCTGACGGATTCCACGAGCTCGCGATGGTGATGCAGAGCATTGACCTGGCCGATGAGCTCATCTGCAGCAACACCGCTGATGGCCAGATTCATCTCAGTTGTGATGTGGATGGATTGAGCACAGGCTCAGACAATCTCATCACTCGCGCGGCGCATCGTCTGCGCAGCTGTTCAGGTTTCAATGAGCTGGGTGCGTCCATTCATCTCAAGAAGCGCATCCCCATCGGAGCCGGTCTGGCTGGTGGGTCGAGCGACGGAGCTGCGGCCCTCGTCGCTCTCAACACCCTCTGGGGACTGGGGCACACGCCTCAGGCTCTTGAAGCGATGGCCGCTGAACTGGGCTCGGATATGCCGTTCTGCATCGGTGGTGGAACGCAGCTCTGCTTCGGACGAGGCGAGCGCCTGGAATCCTGCCCTTCTTCGCCCCAGTCCCTCGGGGTGCTGCTGGTCAAGGCTCCGGATGTGAGTGTGTCCACGCCATGGGCCTATGGCGAGTGCCGTCGTCTGCGCAGTGACACCTACCTCTGCGATGAAGGGGCTTTTGAAGCGCGGCGGCAGGCGCTGAGGGGAGCGGAGTGGCTGTCACCGCTCAGCGTCGAGACGCCACCTCCCCTGCGCAATGACCTGCAGGCCGTGGTCGCCCCCCAGACTCCGACGGTGCAGACCGCACTCAGCCTGCTCAGCGCCCTCCCAGGCCGGTTGCGCGTCGCCATGAGCGGCTCCGGACCCAGCTGCTTCGCGTTGTTTCCGGATCGACGTGCTGCGCAGGAGGCCCTTGACGCGCACCGTTCGGACTTTGAACAGGCCGGCCTTGCATGCTGGTGTTGTTCCCTGCAGTCCCAGGGCGTCAGGCTGATGGCATGAGCAGTTCAGATCACGACACGCAGAGCTCCGCGGCGGACACCGCGGAGTCCCCAGCGGCAGAACCGCGCAAGGGACCGCTGAGTTTTCTCTCGGGTTCGATCACGAGTCTGGTGCTGGCCTGGCTGAGCTGGGGGGTCAGCAAAGGGATGGTCACCTACTTCGCGGCCCATCCCCCCTACTTCAGTTCGCCGATCGCCCAGAACATTGCCACGGCCTTGAAGACCCTGCTGACGGGTCTTTCCTTCCTGGCCACCTTCAGCTTCGCCTTTATCGGTCTTGGGCTGTTTCTGGTGTTTCTTCGCAGTCTTTTCACAGGCGACCAGTCTGATCCCACCTAGGGTTTCAGGATTCCTGATAAGGCGCGGCGGAAGGCGCGGAATCCATGACCCCCCACGACCTCGGTCTGCTGGTGCTGTTGCTGTCCCCGGGCCTGTTGCTGTCGGTTCTCCTGCTCACAACATTCGCTGCCGGGGGGTGAAATCGCACCGGCTGAGATAGCTTGGCCGCTGACTCCGGCATGGCCGGGATATCTGTAGCAACGCCGTGGCAGGGACGCTTCTCTTCAACGCACTTCGTGAAGCCATCGACGAAGAGATGGAACGCGATTCCCATGTCTGCGTCATGGGTGAGGACGTCGGGCAATACGGCGGCTCTTACAAGGTCACCAAGGATCTCTACGAGAAATACGGCGAATTGCGGGTTCTCGATACTCCAATCGCCGAGAACAGTTTCACCGGCATGGCGGTGGGTGCAGCCATGACGGGTCTGCGCCCGATCGTTGAAGGCATGAACATGGGCTTTCTGCTCCTGGCCTTCAATCAGATCTCCAACAACATGGGCATGCTCCGCTACACCAGCGGTGGCAATTTCACCATTCCCACGGTTGTCAGGGGTCCCGGTGGTGTTGGACGTCAGCTCGGGGCCGAGCACAGCCAGCGCCTCGAGGCTTACTTTCACGCCGTGCCCGGGATCAAGATCGTGGCCTGCAGCACCCCGACGAATGCCAAGGGCCTGATGAAGGCGGCCATCCGCGACAACAACCCCGTGCTGTTCTTCGAGCACGTCCTTCTGTACAACCTCAGTGAGGAGCTTCCCGAGGGCGAGTACACCTGTGCCCTCGACCAGGCTGATGTGGTGAAGGAAGGATCCGATGTCACGATCCTCACCTACTCGCGCATGCGTCACCACTGCCTCAAGGCGGTGGAGCAGCTCGAAGCGGATGGCATCAGCGTTGAACTGATCGACCTGATCAGCCTCAAGCCCTTCGACATGGAGACCATCTCCCGCTCCATCCGCAAGACCCACAAGGTGATTGTGGTGGAGGAATGCATGAAGACCGGTGGTATCGGAGCCGAGTTGATCGCTCTGATCACCGAGCAGTGTTTCGATGACCTCGATGCTCGCCCGGTGCGACTCTCCAGTCAGGACATCCCCACCCCCTATAACGGCAATCTCGAGAACCTGACCATCATTCAGCCCCATCAGATCGTTGAGGCGGCGCAGACCATCGTTCGCGAGGGGCTCTGACCCGATGGCACGACAGCAGGGCTGGTTCGCCCTCATTCTCGCGCTGGCGATCACTGCCGCCCTCTGGCTGTTTTCCCTGTCTCCAGGCGTTGACCTCGGTCTTGATCTGAGAGGCGGCAGCCAACTTCTGCTGGAAGTTCAACCCGCCGGTGACATCGCCAAGATCACCTCCGTTGAACTGGAGGCGGTCAAGAGCGTGCTTGATCGACGGGTCAACAGCCTCGGCGTGGCCGAATCCACGCTTCAGACGGTTGGGGACAACCAGTTGGTCCTTGAGCTCCCTGGCGAAACCGATCCCTCCAGTGCGGCGGAACGACTCGGCAAGACCGCCCTCCTCGAATTCCGCGCTCAGAAAGAAGGGAACGAGGAGGAGATCCGTGGTCTGCAGCGTCTCCGGAATCAGGTGACAGCGATCCTTGCGGCCCAGGATTCCAGGGGTGACGACGACGATCCAGCGCGGGTTGATCAGGACGCTCTCCTGGAGGCTCAGAAAGCCCTCGGTCTTGAGGGGGCTGCTGGAAGTGAGAGAGAACAACTCGAGCAGGTGCTGGCCAAAGCCAACCTCGCTGTGGCCGATGGTTTTGAACCGTCATTCCTGAATGGAAAGGAGCTCTCACGCGCCGGCACCCGTCCCCCCAGCGAACAGAGTCCAAGTTGGGCTGTCACCTTGAGCTTCAATCCGGAGGGAGCTCAGAAATTCGCTGATCTCACCCAATCCATCGCAGGTACAGGGCGTCTGCTCGGCATTTTTCTCGATGGCAGTCCGATCAGCACGGCCTCGGTGGGCCCGCAGTTCGAAGTTGCAGGGATCACGGGTGGAAATGCTGAGATCACGGGGGGGTTCAGTGCCGAGCAGGCCGCGGACCTGGCTGAGCTGATCAACGGCGGTGCGTTGCCTCTGCCCGTCAAGATCCTGCAGGTCCGCACCATCGGCCCCACCCTCGGTGCGGAAAATGTGCAGCGAAGCCTTGTGGCGGCCCTCTCCGGTCTGGCGCTGGTGGCCGTTTTCATGCTCCTGATCTACCGGTTAGCGGGCGTGGTGGCGGTGGTTGCCCTGGCGCTCTACGCCCTCTTCAATCTCTCGCTCTATGCGCTGATCGGGGTCACGCTCACCCTGCCAGGGATCGCAGGTTTCATTCTCAGCATCGGCATGGCTGTCGACGCCAACGTTCTGATCTTCGAAAGGCTGAAGGATGAGCTTCGCCGGGGCAACACGCTGGTCCGCTCGATCGAGACCGCTTTCTCCCAGGCCTTCTCCTCCATCATCGATGGCCACCTGACCACGCTCATCAGCTGTGCTGCCCTGTTCACGTTGGGCACAGGACTCGTCAAGGGCTTTGCCGCAACCCTCGGCATCGGGGTGGTGCTGAGCCTCTTCACCGCCCTCACCTGCACCAGAACCCTGCTTCGCTTCCTGATGGGCTACCAGGGATTGCGTCGTCCCTCCAATTTCCTGCCGCTGCGGCAGCTGCCGTCCCAATCCGTCTGACCACGCGTGATGCTTGCCCTCAACCTCAGTCGATCCCGCCGCCGTGTCTGGTTGATCTCACTCGTCGTGGTGGCGTTCAGCATCCTGGGACTCGCACTCAGCTGGATCAACCCGGCCATCCAGGCTCCCCTGCGTCCTGGTCTGGACTTCACCGGTGGGACCCAGATTCAGCTGGAACGTCGGTGCGACGATGCCTGCGAGTCCTTCCAGGTGAACGCGGTCACCGCGGCTCTCCAGGCTGCGGACTTACCTGCTGACGGAGCGACGCCGCCTCCCAGTCTGGATTCAGCGCGCGTGCAGAGTCTTGATGGAGGCGCATCGCTCGCCCTCCGACTTCCTGCCCTCTCCGCGTCTCAGAGTCAGGCGGTGATCGAAGCCGTGACCCCACTGGCCGGACCGTTTCTCGTCGGAGGGCAGTCCGTCGACACCATCGGTCCGAGTCTCGGCAGCCAGCTCCTGATCAGCAGCCTTGTGTCATTGCTGGTTGCTTTCGCCGGAATCGCTCTCTACATCAGTGTTCGTTACGACGGGCGTTATGCCGTGCTCGCCCTGCTGGCCTTGGCCCACGATGTTGTGATTGTCTGCGGTGTGTTCGCCTGGTTGGGTCTGGCCATCGGCCTCGAGGTGAACAGCCTTTTCGCGGTCGCATTGCTGACCATCGCTGGCTACTCGGTGAACGACACCGTTGTGGTCTTCGATCGCATCCGGGAACGTCAGCGTGAAGACGGCGACCTTGCGATCACAGACCAGGTGGACCGTGCCGTTTCGGCAACCCTGACGCGCACGATCTACACCAGTGGAACCACCCTGTTGCCGCTCCTTGCGCTCATCCTGTTCGGTGGAGCAACCCTGTATTGGTTCGCCATCGCCCTGGCCCTCGGCGTGATCGTCGGAAGCTGGTCGAGCATCGCCCTTGCGCCTTCCCTGCTCACCATCTGGTCAGGTGCGTCGAGGTCGTCGGCACGTGCCTGATCCGTTGCCGGGCCCGTCACAGCATGGCGAGCGCTGGTTCCCCCTGCTCCTTCTTCTGCTGGCTCTCTACGACCTGAGGGTGGAGCTGCTTCTGCTTCGGGATCACATCACCCTCACAGGGCTGAGCTACGCCGTTCGCCACCATCTTCTGGCGATCGTGGTCATCGTTGCCATGCCATCCCTGCTCCGACGCTACGGGAC
>JBGKDM010000042.1:0-2811 GCA_042954165.1 Synechococcus sp. | reverse complement strand
GATGGTGATGGGCTTCCCCCACAACCCAACCGCCCAGGTGGGGCAGCAGGCGTGGCTGGAGGAAGGCATGGCCCGTGCCCAGCGTCACGACGTGGTGTTCGCCCATGACAACCCCTACGTGGATCTGGCGCTGGAAGGCGTTGCCCCGGCGCTGCTGCGATGCCCCGGTTGGCGTGAGCGGGGCATCGAGTTCTTCTCGCTGTCCAAGGGCTGGTGTCTGGGGGGGTTCCGCCTCGCCTTCGCCGTGGGGGCGGAACCCCTGATCACGGCCCTGCGCCAGCTCAAGGGCATCGTTGACTTCAACCAGTCGCTTGCCCTTCAGGCCGGGGCCATCACCGCCCTCCGTGAGGTGCCGGACTGGCCGCGCCGGATTCTGCCGGTGTATCGCGAGCGCCGCGACCGGACCCGGCAGGCCCTCTCCCAGCTCGGTTGGCAGGTCCCTGAGCCGTCGATGGCGCTGTATCTCTGGCTCCCCGTGCCGGACTGGGCCCGCAGCAAGGGGTGGGATGACGAGCGGATGGCGGCGGCCCTCCTGGAGCAGACCGGCCTGGCGCTGACGCCTGGCTCCGGCTTCGGTGCTGCCGGTCGGAACTGGATGCGGCTGGCCCTGGTGCGCAACAGTGCTGAGCTGGAGGCCGCGGTGGACCGTCTCCGCCCCTGGTGGCAGCGGCAGTGCTGAGGCCGTCCGGTGCGGCGGCGCTGGCCCGGCTGCGCCACGGCCGCGGCGGTTCCCCCTGGCGGCTGCGTTGCCTGCCGGTGTGCGCCAGCACCGAGCGGGAGCTGAGCGACTGGCTCGCTGATGATCCCTGGCAGGGCGTGACCGCACGGGCCGTGCTGGCGGAGCGTCAACGCGCCGGCCATGGGCAGTGGGGGCGGGTCTGGACATCGCCCGCCGGCGGTGTCTGGCTCAGTGCGGCGCTGCCCTGGCCAGCCCAGGGATGTGCGCCTGCTCTGCTGGGTCTTGCGGTGGCCGCAGCCCTGGCGGAGCGTCTGCGGCGCGCCGGACTCCCCGTGCGGATCAAGTGGCCGAACGATCTCCTGGTGCACGGCTGCAAGCTGGCCGGGATCCTGCCCCGGATGGTGCATCGCGGAGCCTCGGTGCGCCTGGCTCGCGTCGGTGTCGGGTTGAACGTGGTGAACACGGTGCCGCCGGGAGCGATCGCCATCGCCGATTGTCTGCCTGCAGCGCAGCGCAGTCCCCAGCCGCTGGTCTGGGCGGCGGAGGTTCTGGAGGCCCTGGATGCCGCCGTCGTGATGGCGGCCGAGCCAAGCCGGGTGTGTGCCGCCACGGAAGCACTGCTGTGGGCCCGCGAGGTGAGGAGCCCTGACACCGGTGAGGCCTGGAGCATTCAAGGCCTGGCCGAGGATGGCGCCCTGCTGCTGGCCAACGGCGCATCAACCATCCGCTGGACCCGTTGGGCGGACGCGCCGGGTTCTGCTCCGTAGGATCGGTTGAGTTGGGGATCCGTCGTTGGCTCTGCGCCGGCTTGCTGCTGTCGCCTGGCTGCTGGCGGCTTCCGTCGGGACGACTCAGGGCACGGCGCAGGCGCAACCCGGGTCGTCGTTCGACCGGTCGCTGGAGATGCTGGAGCGCAATCAGGTGATCACCCCTGAGGAACGGCGTGCTGTTCGCGGCGGCAGCATCGGCCGCCGCACCGATGCGCCCGCCCTGCAGGAGGCCTGTCGCAGCGGGGCGCTCTCGAAACAGGACTGTGCGTCAGGGGTGACCTTTCGCGGCGGCTCCGGCCGGCGCCTGCCGGCCCGTCTGTCCTGGCGTGATCGCAGCCGCGGCATGCCCGCCACCCTGCGCCGCGGTCCGGACGGGCAGCCGTTGCCCCTGATTCGGGTGCCGGTTTCAGCCCTGCTCGGCACCAGCAACTTTCGGCTCGAGTCGGTGTTCGCGGTCACCCCCCGACCCGCTGGCGTGCCGGGGAACAGCAACCGGCGCCTGTTGTTCCCCATCCTGGGCTCCGCCACCACCACAAGCGACTTCGGCTGGCGCCTGCATCCGGTGCTCGGCAGTTGGTTGATGCATGCCGGCCGCGACCTGGCTGCCCCGGAGGGCACGCCGGTGCTTGCCGCCCTCTCCGGCACCGTACGGAGCAGTGGCCTGGCCGGCGGTTATGGCATTGCGATCGAACTCGACCATGCATCCCCGCCTCGCCGCACCCTCTACGGCCATCTTTCCGAGCTGTATGTGAAACCAGGGCAGACCGTCCGCCAGGGCGACGTGATCGGCCGGGTGGGGAGCACCGGCCTCAGCACCGGCCCCCATCTCCACTTCGAATTGCGGAGGCCACGCGGGTCTGGCTGGGTGGCGGTGCCGCCCGGTTCGATGGATCTCACCCCCCTGATGGCAACCGATGGGGATGGCGTTGCGTATCTGATGGGGCGTTTGCTCGAGACCCTCAGGAGGCCTGCGGCTCACCCCGCAGAATGAAGCCCACACCTCGAACGGTATGGATCAGGGTGGGTAGCTCGGGCATCTCGATCTTCTGACGCAGGTAGCGGATGTACACGTCGAGAAGGTTGTCATCGCCGTAGAAGTTCTCGCCCCAGACGCCCCGCATGATTTCGGCCCGCTCGAGCACCTTGCCTTCGGCGCGGAGCAGAAACACCAGCAGGTCGTACTCCTTCACCGAGAGCTGGATGTTTTTCTCGCCACGGCTGACGTCTCTGGTGCTGGTGTCAACCCGCAGATCAGCCATCGTCAGAATCACGGGCTGGGAGTCGTTGCCGCTGGAGACGAAGGTCTGGGACCGGCGCTGCATGGCCCGCAGCCTGGCCATCAGTTCCTCGATTGAAAAGGGC
>JBGKDM010000041.1:0-3892 GCA_042954165.1 Synechococcus sp. | reverse complement strand
ACCAGGTGCCGTAGAGAACACCGGCCAGCATTGACGCCCACACGCCGGGAAGGAGAAGCGTGACCCAGAGGGCATAGAGAGGCACGAACAGAACAGCACCCTGGAGACTGCGCAGGGCCTCAAGGAAAGGCGACAGGGAGGCGAGCAACTCACTCACAGAAAAGACCGGGGCAGCCTTGACCATGCTGACGGAGACCCCGGGGCCGTGCGCCGCTCAGACAAGCAACGGTCTCGATTGGATCTCTCCGCTGAAACTGAGCATGGTCACGACGCCCAAGGGTGATCCGCAACCCTGACACCCATACAAAGCGAGAACGCAACCATCAGAGCACCCCGGACAACTTTCAGCGTTTCCCTCACCCATTGAGGCCACTAGCATCGGCGGCAAGCAGGAATCAGATCAGCAATGGAAGGGTGGATCGCTGATGTCGTGATCGGTGTTGTCGCAACGACAGCACTGGCCTTTGTGATCCGCAGCCTTCTTCCGAAACTGACATCCCGGAGCAAAAGCACATTTGATGATTTTGTTGTCAGACGTTTTTCAAAATATATTATTCCTCTTGGAATCCTTTTTACTTTATTCCTGCTTCAAGATGACCTGACGCTGGAAGAGAACCTGCTGCAGATCTGGAACATTCTGCTCCGGTTCTCAACCCTGATCATTCTCGTCAGGATCTTCAACAGCATTCTTCTGCGCAGCCTGGAGATCATCGCCAGGAGAAATGCAAAGGATGGGATCGACACCCTGATCACATCAGTGACGCCTTTGCTGAGGGCAGCCATCTGGACCATTGCAATTCTGACCTGCCTGCAATCCCTGGGATTCCCGATGGCGGCGGTCTGGGCAGTGCTGAGTGCGGGCGGCATCGGCATCGGCCTGGCCCTCAAGGAGCCGGCCCAGGAGCTGTTCGCCTATCTGATGATCCTGATCGACAAGCCGTTTTCAGTAGGTCAGTTCATCAATGTCGGCGATGTCTGGGCCACGGTCGAGAAAGTCGGCGTTCGGTCCTCAAGGCTGAGAAGCCTCCGAGGCGAGATCATCGTCATGAACAATTCAATTCTGACCGCCTCAACCATTTCCAACTTTGCGGAAATGAAGGAGCGCCGGATGATTTACAGGCTCGGTGTCACGTATCAAACCCGCCACGACACACTGGCCGCAATTCCGGCGTTGATTCAGAAGGTCATTGATGAGGCAAGCCATGCTCGTTTCGAACGATGTCACTTCGTTGAGTTCGGAGCAAGCAGCCTGGATCTCGAACTTGTTTATCACATCGACACGCAGGATTACGAAACAGCGATGGATACCCAGCAGCGGATCAATCTGGACATCCTGCGCCGTTTCGAAGAGCAAGGTATTGAGTTCGCCTATCCCACCCAGACCCTGCTGGTTGAAACAACTTCGCCGGCAGGCTGACAGCCGTTCATCTCAGTCCCACATTCGCTGTCGCAGGTCATCCTCACGACCTTCGACAAGGGTCATCGTCAGCTGGAGGCAGAGGTATAAAACCGCAAGGCGAACAGCCAGAACTGCCGAGCCAGAGTGAAAAAGCCGGCGGCCAGTCCGAGACCGAGGCACAGCGTCGATGCATGCGACCTACCCAGAACAACCTCCGCAGGCACCGTGGTCAGGAAGGCCACGGGAAGCACCACGGTGAACAGCAGGCGCAGGGATGACGGGTAGGCCTCGAGGGGGTAGCGACCGGAGGCCAGCAAGGCCCGAAGCACCTCGGTGGCATTCCAGGTTTTGACGAACCAGATGCTGGTGGCGGCGATCAGGAACCAGAGCGAATAGAGAATCACGGCACCTGCCAGCAGCATCAACAATGCGGTGACCAGCGATGGGAGGGTGAGCACCACCCCGGCCTGGTGGGTTGCCCAGGCGAGCAGCGCCAGCCCCAGACCAATCTCCGGCAACCCCGCAGGCGACAGGGTGCGCCACGACAGCCAGAACTGGCTGTCAATCGGCTTCAGCAGCACGAAATCGAGGGTGCCCTCGCGCACGTGGGTAACGATCGCCCCGAGGTTGGGTCGCAGCCAGGTGCTGGCCATGCCATCGAAGACGGTGTAGAGCCCCTGAACCATCAGGGCCTGGGCCCAGGTCCATCCCCCCAGGGTCTGATCGGGGCCGTAGAACAGCGACAGCAGGAAAAGGCTGCCGCTGAGGCTCATGGCCACCGCCAACAGCTCAATCAACAGATTGGCCTGATATTCGAGTTGCACCGCCAGGGCAGTGCCCCAGAAACGGCGCAGGGTTCGCCAGTACCGCAGCATCAGGCCCCCATGGCGCTGTAGCGGCGCACGCCAGCCCGCCAGAGCAGAAGCACCAACGGCAGCAGCAGAGCAACCCAGGCCAGTTGCGCCCCGAAGCCCGCCATCAGATTCACCGGCTGACCGGCCAGCACCCTGGCCGGGAAGTCGATCAGATAAGGGAAAGGGGTCCACTGGGCCCATGCCCGAACTGCGGGCGGAAACGCCGTGAGCGGCGCCAGCAGGCCTGACAGGAACACGAACGGGATGAACTGGAGCCTCTCCAGGGCGCTGGCCTTCTCACTCCAGAAACACAGGGCCGCAATCAGGCTCTGGAACAGAAAGGCGATGGCAAAGGCCAGCCAGGTGGCCAGCCAGGCCAGCAGCAGCCCACCCAGCGACGGGATCCAGAACGCCCTGGGCTGCACCGCAAAGAACACGGCAGCGATCAGGGTGACGAAGGGCAGTCGGGTGAGCTGCTCACCGAGATGGGCCGCCACATAACGCCAGAGCGGATGAAGCGGCTGCAGAAGATAAGGCGACAGGCGACCCAGCAGCGCATCCTCTTCGAAGGCATACACCACCCACACCACCGAGAACTGGCGGACCAGAAAGGCGCTGAGGAAATAGCGGTCCAGAGCCACACCATCCAGCCCCAACCCCAGACGGGCCTCACTGCCACTCCAGACACTGAGCATCACAAACGGCAGCACACCGGACAGGGCCCAGAGGGCGATCTCAGCGCGGTACTCGAGCATGTGGGCGTACTGGGACCCGAGCAGCACCCGGATGATCCGCCAGTTCAGCCCGAAGATTCTCATAAAAAGTTCGTTTGAGATGACGGCCGTCGACTCATGCTGACACCGACCTCGTAATTAACTTCATCTAAACCCCAGCAAGACCTAAAGCACCCTCAAATGGCACCTTCTGCAGAGTGATGCCAAAGATCGGCGATAAACAACGTGCTATGCGGCGGGCGCTCTTTCGTTCTTTTTGCCAGTGGAACGAGAACAGATCACCTCCTCGACGAAGGCTTATCAAGGGATCCAAGAACCAAATGACACAAGGGTAAAAAGCGCGTCTAGCGTAGATGGGACCCAGCCAAGCACTACTTATTTAACACTCAAATCGAATAAAAACCTAAACTTTGACGCTATTATTGGCCAGGGAATATTAACCAAGAAGCAATTCATGATTGATCTATTTTACTATGTCGCAAGGCAAACCTACCCCTGCCCAATGAATGGCACAGGAGGATGATACCGAAGACTCGTATTGAGCCTTGCCCCCATCGTGCTCGATGGGCTGCCGTATCACTCGCTACTTAGCCTGATGCGAAGCACAACTCATACTCAACCACTACTCGGTCGTCCTGCATGGCCCTTGGACATGCGAATCACCTCTTCGCCACAAGCGCTGATTTGATGCAACCAAGACACGCCTTAAGCAACAAGTCCCTCCACCCGTTGCCAAGGAACCAGCTCATCTTCAGTGGCGACTTGTGAAGCGCCATGCTGCAATTAAGCCATGGCATTCGATCCTTTAATGGTACATCAAGGCACATGGGCTACATTTATTAGGCCCTGCCCCACTTTCTGGTAAAATTCGAGCCAAAATCATTAATAAAAGTAAATGCCCCTGA